>NZ_JAXGFQ010000018.1:0-60619 GCF_051020825.1 Moorella naiadis (nom. illeg.) | reverse complement strand
CTCAAAAAGATTTCTCCTCTCATAGTGACATTTTCTCAGTCCGCTTATAGGGTGACAATATCACTGTCCGGCGACACACTCCCCTACACTCCCATTGACAAAACCTACTATTTATGTTAAAATAGTATAGAAAACTTAATTAGCGAGCGCTGAATCCCTGAACAGGGAACGGGGGAACCACTTCCTGGGGTGAATCCCCGTGCTCAGACAGCTTCATTACTTTAAAGCTCCCGAGGGAGCAGGTTGAAGTAAAGGAGAAAATGGGTGCGGGGTAGGGTTAACCTTCGACCCGAACCCGGCAGCTAACTTCGTAAGCGTGGAAAGGCAAAGGTGGATCACCTTTAAATTTCTATGCCATAAAAACCCCGGTTCAGGCCGAGGTTTTATTTTATTCTTGGAAGGAGGAACCAAACGGTGAGTATTTACCTTAAGAAAGGCAGGTTGATGGGCAGGGAAGCCAAGAGGGAAATCGCTTTAACACGAGCAGCCGAACTGAAGGCCAGGATTGTCGATTACCTGGAGGAAAAAGAGAAGATCCCCAGTGGCATCGAGGCAGCAGCCGGGATTGCCGCCAACAAGGAGCGTATCCTGGCCTATTTTGGCGCCGGGGAGGAGGAGTGGCAGGACTGGCGCTGGCAGTTGACCCACCGCATTACCTCCGTCGCTGCCCTGGCGGAACTCTTGCCCCTGACCGCCGCGGAGAGGGAAGCCATCCAGCAGGTAGAACGGACCTACCGCTGGGCCGTCTCGCCCTATTACCTGAGCTTAATGGGAACGGAACCTGACTGTCCCATCCGCCGCCAGGCCCTGCCCAACGCAGCCGAGCTGGAGGACGAGGTGGGCCTCCTGGATCCCATGGATGAAGAACTGACTTCGCCGGCGCCGGCCATTACCCGTCGCTACCCGGATCGCTTGATCATCAATGTTACCAACCAATGCGCCATGTACTGCCGCCACTGCCAACGGCGCCGGAACATCGGTGAAGTTGATCGCGGCCGCAGCCCCCGGGAACTGGAACAGGCCCTCCAGTACATCCGCCAGAACGAAGAGATTCGCGACGTCCTCATTACCGGCGGCGACGCCCTGATGCTCAGTGACGGCCTCCTGGACTGGTTATTGACGGAGCTGGATCATATTCCCCATGTCGAGATCAAGCGCCTGGGCACCAGGGTCCCGGTGACTATGCCCCAGCGGATCACGCCGGAGCTCTGCCAGGTACTGGCCAAGCACCCACCCCTTTACCTCAATACCCAGTTCAACCATCCCCGGGAGGTTACCTTAGAGACCAAAGAGGCTTGTGATCGCCTGGTCCAGGCCGGGGTAGTTCTGGGCAATCAAGCAGTCTTACTTAAGGGCGTCAACAACCGGCCCTTCATTATGCGGAAATTAAACCAGGAATTGCTAAAAATTCGGGTCAGGCCCTACTATATTTTCCACGCCAAACCGGTCAAGGGGACCACCCACTTTATTACCTCCATCAGGGAAGGTGTGGAGATCATGGATCAGCTTCGGGGTTATACCTCCGGCCTGGCCGTGCCTACCTATATAATCAACGCCCCCCACGGCCTGGGCAAGACCCCTATCCTGCCCCAGTATGTCGTTGCCCGTAACGACAACCAGGTAGTCCTGCGGACCTGGGAAAAACGGACGATCTTCTATCCCGACCTGGGCCGCCAGGGTCGCTAAGAAAGCAGCAGAAAAGCAGGGCAGTTCACTCGGCTACAGAGTTTTAACGGAAAAGGGATTGGCCGCTGCCAATCCCTTCCGCTATACTCACCTCCAACTTCCCACCTCCAACCTCTCACTTATGCGGTTCGGTGACGTTATAGGCCTCCTTCAGGACGACGATATCCACCCGGCGGTTACGGCTCCTATCGGCTTCGTTATCATTGGGGGCCACCGGCCGGTATTCACCATAACCGGTAGCCGAGAGGCGCTCGGGCTTGATGCCGGCTGTAGCTACCAGGACCCGGACCACGTTGGTAGCCCGGGCCGTGGAGAGCTCCCAGTTGGAAGGGAAGGCCGGGGTGTTGATAGGCAGATTATCGGTATGGCCTTCCACCCGCAGGTAATTGGGGAGCCGGGCCAGGGCGCGGCCTACCTGCTGGAGGATGGTTCGGGCGTCCGGCGTCAGTTCGGCCGAACCACTGGGGAAAAGGACGGCATCCGCCATACTGACCACCAGGCCCCGGTCTTCAGTCCTTAGGGTAACCTGGCCCTCCAGCCCTTCCTGCTGGATGTACTGCTGGAGTTCGGCCCTCGCCCGGGCTAGCTCGGCACTTTCCTTTGTCCCGCCGGCCGCAGCGTCACCCGGGGCTGGGGCAATGCCGGGCACCACGGAGGGCAGGCCGCCGTCCGGTAAAACACAGGTGGCAGGGGCACCGGTAAAGGTCTGGGTCAGGGAGCTGGCCAGGGCAGCCAGCTTTTGGGCGTTGGTATCGCTGATGGCGTACATAACCACAAAAAAGATCATTAAAAGGGTAATCAAATCGGAGTAGGTCAGCAGCCAGCGTTCCTGATTATCCTTGTTGGCGTGCGCTCCCTTGCGGGCGGCCACCGGCCGTCACCTCCCTTTGCCCCCGCCCGGCTGCAGGCTGTTCCCGGCCCGGGGCCAGGAAGGCCGCCAGGGTGCTGCGGATGAGGGTGGGGTTCTTACCGGCCTGGAGGGAGAGGACGCCCTCTAGGATCATCTCCTGGTACAGGCGTTCCCGAGCGTCTTTATTTTTGAGCTTGGTGGCGATGGGCAGCCACAGGAGGTTGGCCGACGAGACGCCGTAGAGGGTGGCGATAAAGGCCATGGCAATGGAGGGCCCCAGTTTATCCGGGGTACTCAGGTTGCTGAGGACGTGGACCAGGCCCATGACGGTGCCGATGATGCCCATGGTGGGGGCGTAACCGCCGGCGGCCTCAAAAAGGCCGACGCCGCTGCGGTGGCGCTCGCCGGTGGCGTAAATATACTGCTCCAGGACGTTGCGGGTCTGTTCGGGGTCAGTGCCGTCGACTACCAGCTGCAGGGCGGCCCGGAGAAAACTATCCCTGACGTTGGCCAGCTCCTTTTCCAGCCGGACAAAGCCCTCTTTGCGGGCCAGGACGGCGTAATTGACGATGGTGGTGATGGCCTCGTTCAAATCCGGGGCTTTTTCCCGGAAGGCAACCTGCAATAAGCGGGGGATATTCCGCACCTCATCCCAGCTGAGGCCGATAAGGGTAGCGCCGATGGTGCCGCCGAAGACGATCATCGCCGCCGTCAGGGCCAGGAGAGCCCCCGGGCTGCCTCCCTCCAGGATAAAAGCTGCAATCAACGAGCCAAAGCCGATTACCAGGCCCAGGATTAAATTGAGATCCAACCTTCGACTTCCTTTCTTGACCATGATTTTCCAAATAACATGCTTATTCGCCATAAAATGACGGAATCCTTGTCGGATCTAATTAAGTTGATGTTAAATTGACCTTTATATTTTCTTGTGGTAGGATAGGGTTTAGATTTGAATAAGATTAAAAAAAATAAATGATGGCATTGACGGGAAGGAAGATAAAAATGAATGATCTGTTAATCAGGCGGGCGCGGTTGATGGATGGACAGGGCAGTGTTGACGTTTCTATTAAAGACGGGCGCATTCTAGCCGCCGGGAATAATGTCGCCGGGTCAGCCCGGCAGATGGTGGATGCCTCCGGCCGGCTGCTCATACCGGCCTTTATCGATGCCCACACCCACCTGGATAAAGCCCTGACGGCCCCGGAGGGTGGCGTCGGTTCCCTGGAAGAGGCTATTGAAGACTTCCAGCGTCGGAGCAAGGATATTGACAGGGGCGACTTACTGGAGCGGGGCCGGCGGGTCTTGCGCCTGGCCCTGCGTCACGGGACGACAATCATGCGCACCCATATTACCGTCAGCGAAAACCTGGGCCTGCGGGGCATCGAGGCCGCCCTGGAGCTGCGGGAGGAGTTTGCTGGCAAGGTCGACCTGCAGGTGATTGCCATGTGTAGCGGGCCGGAACCGGAGCCCACGGCGCCGTTAAAGGAACTCCTGGAAGAAGCCCTGCGTCTGGGGGCGGATGGCCTGGGCGGGGCGCCCCACCTTTCGGAGGGTATGAAACTGTGGGTCGATTATATCTTTGCATTGGCCGGCAAGTACGGGGTGGTCATCGACCTGCACGCCGATGAGACCGACTCCCCGTCGGTGGCCTCCCTGGAGTATATAGCCGCTAAAACCCTGGAGAATGGTTACCAGGGCCGGGTAGTGGCCGACCACTGCTGCGGCCTGGCGGCGGTGGATGCGGCGACGGCGGAGCGTACCATTGCCGCCGTCAAGGAGGCCGGTATCAGTATCATCACCCTGCCTTCCTGCAACCTCTACCTCATGGGCCGCCAGGATCAGGGCCTGGTCCGCCGGGGCGTCACCCGGGTGCGGGAACTCCAGGCCGCCGGGGTCAATGTCGCCTATGCCTCGGATAACATCCGCGACGCTTTCCGGCCCTTCGGCAACGCCGATATGCTGGAAGAAGCCCTGATTACCGCCCAGGTACTGCAGATGGGCACGTCGGCGGAGCTGGAGCAGGTGATCAAGATGGGTACCTATAATGCGGCTGCAGCTATCGGACTCCAGGATTACGGCGTCCGGGTGGGCGCCCGGGCTGACCTGGTACTCCTGGATGCTACTACCCCCGCCGGGGCGATTATCGGCCAGGTGGAAAAGGTCTGCGTCATCAAAGGCGGCCGGGTGGCCGTCCGCAATGATAAAAAATCCGATATTATAATTTAAGCGCTGTTCCAAGCAGCATTCCAACGCCCCACTGATAAAGCCTGGTACTATATCAGGGTGAAGACCGGCTTAAAAGCGGTTTTTAGCTGCGCCAATACGGCAACGGTATATAGACGGTTGCGCAGGGGGAAAGGAACGGGTATACTACTAATAGCCAGTCCCACTTTATATCCTGGGGGAATGAACTTGTTAGTCGACCTGAATCCCATTGCCTTTCACCTGGGTCCCATAGCAGTCCGCTGGTACGGTATTTTTATGGCCCTTTCCTTTTTGGTAGGTTCCTGGTACCTCTACCGGGAGGGCCTGCGGCGGGGCCTGGACGAGGACTTCCTCCTCAACCTGGCCATCATCGTCATCATCTTTGGCGTAATCGGGGCCAGGCTGGTATTTGTCCTGGCCAACTATCCTGGCTGGTTCCTAACGGATCGCCTGCAGGTTTTCAAGATCTATGAAGGAGGCATGTCCTGGCACGGCGGCCTCTTGGGCGGCTTCCTGTCCGGCTGGCTTTACGCCCGCCGGAAAAAGGTCGATGTCAACAAGCTGGCGGATATGGTCGTCCCCGGCTTGGCCTTCGGCTATTTCCTGGTGCGGATCGCCAATATCTTTAACCAGGAGGTCCTGGGCCGGCCCACGGACTTCTGGTTTGGCCGCTGGCCGGCCCAGCTTATCGGTTCAGCCATCGGCATCATCCTCCTGGCCCGTTACTTCTATGTGGAGAGTAAGAACCCGCCCCCCGGTTACCAGTTCTGGTCCTTTATCTTCTACCACCAGATCCTGCGGGCAGTGGTCGAAGAATCCGTGCGGGACAACCCCCTATCCGCTGTGGGTTATATCGTGCCCCACTGGGGCCTGGGCTTTTTTACCCTCACCCAGTTAACTACGCCCCCCATTCTGATCCTGGCCTATTACTTTATGTGGCGCTCCTGCCGCCAGGCCGGTGGCCGGGAAAGCTACCGCCTGGACCTCTCGTCGCGCTAAAATTGAGGAAGAATAAAGCGTAAAAACGGGACCGCGGCGGCGGTCCCGGTAAGCCCCCCGGGCAACCGGGGGATTTTTATTAGGGCGTATCAATAAAGACCATCTCCGGCCGGCCCAGGACCTGTAGGTCCTCCAGGGGGTTACCCCGGACGGCTATCAGGCAGGGGCGGTAACCGGGGCGTACCTGCCCCAGCTCTCCCGCCAGCCCCAGGGCAGCGGCGGCCGTAACCGTAGCCGCCCGGAGGATGGCCGCCGCCGGGATGCCGGCCCGGTACCAGTACATAAGCTCATCCAGGTAGGATTCCCCGTGATAGACGCCGGGAGCGCCGGCATCGGTCCCTACCACCAGTTGCACCCCCAGGTGGTGGGCCCGGGCGATCATCTCCTGCTGGGCCGCAACAGTCCGCTGAATAATCTTTATTTCTTTCTCCGGGTAGGCCTCCTTCTTGGCGCTATGGAGGCGGTTGACAATAGCGGCGACGGTAGGTACCCAGTAGGTACCCCGGGCCGCCATAACCTCCAGCTGGGCCGGGGTCAAGAAATAGCCGTGTTCTATGCTGTCCACCCCGGCGGCCAGGGCCAGGTCGACTCCGGCGGCGGAGTTGACGTGGGCCATCACCGGCCGGCCGGCGGCGTGGGCTTCCTTAACAATCTCCACCAGTTCGGCAGCGGTGAACTCCAGCTTGCCCACCTCACCGTAACGGTGAAAGGTAACCAGGCCGGATACAACGACCTTAATC
Organism: Moorella naiadis (nom. illeg.); assembly: GCF_051020825.1. Lineage (NCBI taxonomy): Bacteria > Bacillati > Bacillota > Clostridia > Neomoorellales > Neomoorellaceae > Neomoorella > Moorella naiadis (nom. illeg.). Next base: position 54,139 of record NZ_JAXGFQ010000018.1, on the reverse strand, counting down.
TGATCAACACCCCGGTGAACCAGGCCGGCAATCATCTCTTTAGCCGAGGCCGGTTCGGTGGTGCCGGGGCCCAGGAAAGACCCATACCCCCCTTTTTTAGTAACAGCCATCCCCGTGGCCACCACCCTGGGGCCAGGATATTTACCAGTTCGAATCCCTGCCCGAGCCAGGAGGTTGAGGGCTTCCCCATCACTGCCGTCCCGGATGGCCACCAGGCCGTGGTCCAGGGAGGAGCGCAACGCCTCGCCTAGAGCCTTTTCCCTGGCCGCGGGGTCCTGCCAGCGGTCCAGGGAGGCCTGGAAGTCAATGCCGTCCAGGGCCAGGTGGACGTGGGCATCAATCAAACCGGGCAGGACCGTCAAACCCTCGAGGCGCATTTGCTGGGCCCCAGCACCAGTGCTTTCTATTCCCCTGGGCTGCACGGTGGCGATCCGGCTCCGGCGGATGCTGATTACCACCCGGGACTGTAGCCCCTCCTGCCGGCCGTCCCAGAGGTTGTCCGCCAGGAGATCCAGGTCTGTTCCCGGGCTGATACGGAAGAGTTTCATGGCCACACCCCCCAAACAGTAACTATCCTACACCTTTGCCGGATCAGGGGCAAGGGGTCACGGGTCAGGGTATCACCGGTTGCCAACTAAACAAAAACCCCGGCCGGAGGCCGGGGCCCAGGGCTATTTCATAACTCACATTCAAGAGGTCACCGCTAACGCAGGTTTTAACCGGCTATCAGGTCCACAAACTGGAACTTCAGGGTATCGACCAGGCCACGGTTGGTCAGGCGCAGTTCCGGCAGGACCGGCAGGGAGAGGAGGGCCATGGTCATAAAGGGCGACACCAGGTGGCAGCCCAGTTCCTGCCAGGCGCGGTGGACGGCCGCTACCTGGGCGGCGACCTCCTCGACCGGCCGGTCGGACATAAGGCCGGCAATGGGCAGGGGCAGGAGGGCTAAGACCTGACCGTCCCGGACGGCTACCAGACCGCCGCCGCATGCGGCCAAGGTATTACCCGCCAGGGCCATATCGGCGTCATTCATCCCGACAATGAGCAGGTTATGGCTGTCGTGGGCCACCGTCGAGGCCACGGCGCCCCCCTGGAAGCCGAAGCCCCGCACCAGGCCCAGGCCGATGCTGCCGCTGCCGCCGTGGCGCTCCACTACGGCCACCTTGGCCAGGTCGTCTTCGACACTAGCCGAGATCGCACCGGCGACTACCGGCACGCTAACCGTCAGGTGCCTGGTATTTACATTGGCTTCGATGATTTCCATAACCCGGGTCGGCACTGCCTTCTTACCCGCCGGGGCGTTGATTCGGAACTGTTCAGCCCGGAGTGGTGCCTTTAGGTGCACCGAATGGCGCACCCCTTCGGGATAGGTGACTACCGGCAGGTCTACCAGCAGCCGGCCGCCGGCGGCCACTAACCGGCCGTCGACCATGACTTTATCAATCTCCACGCCGGCCAGATCTTTTAAGAAGAGGATGTCAGCCAGGCGTCCCGGCGCGATGGCCCCCAGGTCCTGGGCGACGCCGAAGCACTCGGCCGTATTAATCGTCACCGCCTGGATAGCCCGGATGGGGTCTAGGCCCTCTTCAATGGCCCGGCGGACGACATGGTTCAGGTGCCCGGTGGCGAGGAGGGTTTCCGGATGGCTGTCGTCGCTGACCAGGACCGCCCGGCGGCTGTCGACCCGGGTCTCAGTCAGGCTTTTAATAGTAGCTTTGATGTCATGCCAGGCCGAGCCCTCGCGCATCATGGCGTACATACCCAGGCGCAGGCGGCTGAGGGCATCGGCGGTGGTGGTGGACTCGTGGCAGGAGGAGATGCCGGCGGCAGTATAAGCAGCCAGGCCCTGGAAATCAGCAGGCATGGCGAAGTGGCCGGTGATGGGTTTGCCGGCCGCCAGGGTGGCCTGGAGTTCACCGTGGACGGAGGGGTCGCCGGCTAGGACGCCGGGGAAGTTCATCATTTCCCCCAGGCCGCAGATGCCGGGCCACGGCATGGCCGTAGCCACTTCCTCCGGGCCGAAGGCGGCACCGGCGTCTTCAAACCCGGGGGCCGCCGGCACGCAGGAAGGCATAGTGGCAAAGACCCTCAGGGGCAGCTCTTGACCCTCATCCACCATCAATTTTACCCCGTCCAGCCCCAGGACATTGGCAATCTCGTGGGGGTCCATAAAAATCGTCGTGGTGCCGCCGGGGAGGACGGCCCGGGCGAACTGGGTCACCGTCACCATGCTGCTCTCGACATGGACATGACCATCCATGAAACCCGGGCAGAGGTAATAGCCGCTGGCATCGATAACCTCCGTCTCCGGTCCTATGGCCGTGGTAACATCGCCGACGCTGGCAATGCGGCCGTTTTTAATGGCGATATCCCACGGCAGGATTTCGCCGGTAAAGACATTGACAACTCTGCCGCCTTTAATGACTGTATCGGCGGGCACTTTGCCGGTAGCCGTAGCTACCAGTTCCCTGGTTACTTCAGCCAGGGGACGCCTGGTGGGGAGCACTGACAGCCATCTCCTTTTCAGGTTTTGCTTTTAGTATAAAGCTCCATCAAAAAAATAGCAAGATTAGCGCAACAATACTTTACTACGGGTTTATTTTTACTCCATCTTAACGGCAGGATTCCCGAATTCCGTGGCGAATATAGCTTTGTTATGGTAAAGTATTAGAGAGCCAGAGAACCCTATCTGCGGAGGAAGTCAATGTTAGAACGTATAATAGCCCCGGGCCATTACCGCCGTGGCGCCGGGGCCATCGAGGCAGCCGTCCCGGAGATCCAGGCCCTGGGCACCAGGGCCTGCCTGGTGGGGGGTCATCGGGCTCTGGCGGCAGCCAGTCCAGACCTGGAAGAGGCCCTGGCTGCTGCCGGTATAGAAATAGTCGCTAAGACCTGGTATGGCGGCGAATGCTGCCCGGAAAATATCGCTGCAGTAGCCGCGACCGTCAAGGAGACAGGCGCCGATTTCCTGGTGGGGGTGGGCGGCGGTAAAGCCCTGGATACAAGTAAAGGCGCAGCCTGGCAGGCTGGCGTCCCCCTGGTGGCCGTGCCGACCATTGCCGCCACCTGCGCCGCCTTTACCTCCATCGCCATTATCTATGACCGGCAAGGCCACTTCCTGGAGATCTCCCATCACGCCGTCAACCCGGCCCTGGTCCTGGTAGACAGCCGGATTATAGCCGCCGCCCCCGGGCGCTACCTGGCCGCCGGCATGGGGGATACCCTGGCTAAATATATTGAGCTGCGGGCTACCAGCATGGCAGCGGCGTCTCACCTGGCCCTGGCAGGGGCCCTGACCCTGGCCCATCTGTGTTACGACAGCATCCTGGCCGCCGGTCCTGAGGCCCGGGCGGCGGTGGAGGACCGGGCCGTCACCCCGGCCCTGGAAAAGGTCATTGACGCCGTCATCCTCATCAGCGGCCTGGTCAGCGGCCTGGGCGGCGACGACGGCCGTACAGCGGGCGCCCACGGTGTCTATGAAGGTTTAACCGCCTCGCCCCTGACCCGGGGCTACTGCCACGGCGAGCTGGTCGCCTTCGGCAACCTGGTCCAGCTGGTCCTGGAAGGGAAAGACGCTGGCGAGATTAGGCAATTGGCCGCTTTTAACCGCCGGGTGGGCCTGCCAGTAACCCTGGAACAAGTAGGTTTGTCCCCAACGGACGGGCCCTCCCTGGACCTGGTCAGCCAGGCGGCGGCCGGCAGCCCGGACATGGCCAACATGCCCTTCCCGGTGAGCGCCGCCATAATCCGCGCGGCCCTGCTGGCGGCCGACCACAGCGGCCGGGAACTGCAGGAGTATATAACTCAAGGAGGCAATCAACGTGGCTAAAAGATGTAAAAAATTTATTGCCCTGGTCCTGGTGCTGGCCTTGGCGGGCTTAATCCTGGCCGGCTGTGGCGGTGGCAACAAGCAGCAGGCCGCCGATAAAAAGACCGGCAACAGCAACCAGGAGCAAAAACTCACCCCCGTCAAAATCACCATGACCACCTGGTCGGGCTACGGGCCCCTCTTCCTGGCCCGGGATAAGGGTTTCTTCAAGAAACACGGCCTGGACGTCCAGCTTATCGTCATCCAGGGCCTGGGCGAGCGCAAGCAGGCCCTGGCCGGTAACCAGGTCGACGGCATCGCCACCACCCTGGATATTGAAACCCAGATTGTGGCCGCCGGCATTCCCCTGAAACAGATCTGGGCCCTGGACGATTCTTACGGTGGTGACGGCATCCTGGCCAAACCGGAGATTAAGACCATCAAAGACCTCAAAGGTAAAAATGTGGCCTACGACTTCGGCACCGCCAGCCATATCCTCCTCCTGTCCATCCTGGCCAAGAACGGTATGACGGAACAGGATATCAACCACGTCCAGATGTCCGCCAGCGACGCCGGCTCGACCTTCGTCGCCGGCAAAGTGGACGCCGCCGTCACCTGGGAACCCTGGCTAAGCAAAGCCGTAAAAGAAAATAAGGGTAACCTGTTGGCGACCTCCAAGGAGACCCCGGGCTTGATTATGGATACCGTCGCCCTGCGCAGCGATTGGGCCGATAAACACCCGGAGGCCCTCCAGGCCATGGTTAACGCCCTGGCCGAGGCCATGCAGTACTGGGAGAGCAATAAAGCCGATGCTAACGCCATCATGGCCAAGGGCCTGGGTATAAAGGTAGAAGAGTTCACCAGCAACCTGGAGACCCTGCGCCTCTTTAACCTGGCTCAGAACAAGGAGATGTTCGGTACGGCCGACAAGCCGGGTACCCTCTACACCTCCCTGCAACAGGCCATTGACTTTGGCTTTAACAACAAGGTCATTAAATCCAAGCCCGAGGCCAAAGCCATGATCGACCCGACCTTTGTCAATAAGGCGAAGATCTAGCAGGTAAGGGCTGTGCGCCCAGCCCGCAGAAAAGCCGCAATAGTAAACCCAATAGTAAACCATAGTAACCATAAGGAAAAGCGCTATGAAGCTCGGTAAGTATTTTAAACTCAACGCCCCCATTCCCGGCAAACTATACCTCAGCCTCAGCATCGCTGCCTTTGCCCTGCTCCTGCTGCTGTGGCAGGTGGGGGTAACGGTGGGCCACCTGCCACCGTCCCACCTGCCCGCCCCCGCAGCCGTGGCCCGGGCGGCTGTGGAGCTGGCCGGTAACGGTTTGGTTAACGACATCGGCATCAGTTTCTTCCGGGTGACCACCGGTTTCCTCCTGGCGGCCCTCATTGGCGTCCCCCTGGGGATTCTCATGGGCAGCTTGAAGGTAGCCGAAGCCTTCTTTGAGCCCCTGCTGGCCTTTTTTCGCTACATGCCGGCCTCGGCCTTTATCCCCCTGACCATTATCTGGTTGAGCATCTTTGAGATCCAGAAAATCGGGGTCGTCTTTATCGGCATCTTCTTCCAGCTGGTCCTGATGATTATGGACGTCACCCACAACGTCCCCCAGGATCTCATTGATACCGCCTACACCCTTGGGGCGCGGCCCCTGGAGGTCTTCCGGCGGGTGGTCCTGCCTGCGGCCCTGCCGGGGATCATGGATACCCTGCGGGTTACCCTGGGCTGGGCCTGGACCTACGTCATTGTCGCTGAACTGGTGGCGGCCAACTCCGGCCTGGGGTTCCTGATCATGAATGCCGGCCGCCAGCTAAGTACCCCGGATATGTTTGTCGGCATCCTGACCATTGGCGTGCTGGGGATTATCTGCGATATGACCTTTAAGGTTCTCTACCGCTGGTTCTTCCCCTGGACGGAAAGGGAGGTATAACTCTATGGCCCTGGCAACAGTGCCGCAAGCCACCGGCAATAAACTGACGGTGATCAACCTTACCAGGGAGTTCACCCTGAAGCGCGAAAGGATTACCGCCCTGGAGAGCGTCTCCCTAGGGGTGCAGGAGGGGGAGTTCGTCACCATCTTGGGTCCTTCGGGATGCGGCAAATCCACCCTGTTACGCATCATCGCCGGCCTGGCCGAGTCCAGCAGCGGCCAGGTGTATAAAGACGGCCATTTAATCCAGGGGCCGGGAGCCGACCGGGGCATGGTCTTTCAAAGCTATACCCTCTTTCCCTGGCTGACGGTGCGCCAGAACATCGAGTTCGGCCTGAGCCTGAAGGGGATGGATGGCGTCCGGCGGCGGCAGATCGCCGAGCACTACCTCGAGATCATCGGCCTGCAGGCCTTTGCTAGCGCCTTTCCCAAAAACCTCTCCGGCGGCATGAAGCAGCGGGTGGCCATTGCCCGTGCCCTGGCCAATGATCCGGACATTCTCCTCATGGACGAACCCTTCGGTGCCCTGGATGCCCAGACCCGCTTGGTCATGCAGGAACTCCTCCTCAAGGTCTGGGAAGAGACCCGGAAGACCATCCTCTTTGTGACCCATGACGTGGAGGAGGCCATCTTCCTGGGGGATACAGTTTACGTCATGACGGCCCGGCCGGGACGCCTCAAGGCGCGCATCCCCGTGCCCCTGGCCCGGCCCCGGTCCTTTGAAGTTAAAAACTCCCGGCCTTTCCTGGAATTAAAAGGCCGCATCCTGGAGCAGATCCGGGAGGAGAGCCTGAAGGCCGCCACCATGATGCCGGCCGGTTGCGCCTGAAAGCTATTTTTTGCGGCGCATCTTATCTGTAAAAAGCACTGAGGCAAAAGTGGCATTACCCTTAGTCCGGTATACTCAAATCTTAATTGAGATCTAATTTCATCTTAATTCAAACTTAACCCGGGGGAGTTAGAATGAAAACAAATCAAGGGATACCCCCGGGGAGGTATAGAAAATGTTACAGGGAAAACTGCTGGCGCTACTTAAAGAGTGCCCCTGGCTCCTGGAAAAGACGGTCGAAGACCCCCAGACCCGCCAGTCCATGACGGCGCAGGTCAACAAAAAAATCGCCGCACTGGAAGGTGATGGTCGTGCAGACAGTCACCAGCCTGCCGGCGGAGTGCTTCAAGCTGCTTGAAGGTAATTAGAGGCGGAGTTCCGGCTACCAAACCGGGACCCCGCCTTTTGCTTTCCCAATATGGGTTTGAAAGCGCCGGCCCCCAGGAAGCCAACTAGCAAGTACCTGATTGGACCTGTTCAGCGGTGGACCCGGATCAGCAGGTCGAAGAAGTCCGGGTCATCAAGGTAATTAAGACGGCTGGCGATGAGGTTGCCGTCGCCGCTTACCCGGCCGATGCCGGCATTGCCCTTAATACGACCCTGCCAGCCCTGCAGGGTATTCTCCCCATAAAAAAGGCCGGCATTGCTGTGGACGGTGATTACCAGGGATTTACCCAGGTGAATTTCTGTTTTCATGGCGTACACCCCTTAAGAGAGAATTTTACGGAGAGCCGGATCGCGCAGCCAGTCCTGGCAGAGCATATCCTGCCAGTCCGGATCCTCTACCTGAAAGGCAGAATCATCCAGGGAATTGCGGTCACCGGATAGACGGCCAAAACCGTTGTTGGTTTTACTACAGGTAGACCAGTCGTAGAAATAATTGGTGCCAATAGCCACGGCCGAACCAGTATCGACGTCAGCGATACGCAGGGTATGAATATTGATCTGGAGGAAAAACCTGGCCACCTTTACCCACCTCCTACCCGCTACTAAAGCTTATGCCGGCGGAGGAAAAGGGTACCGGCGTCAGGGGCAGGACACAAAAGATTTCCCGCCGCATAAACTGTTAGCAGACAGGGGGGGCTAAGAATATGGCCGTAGCCATCATCAACGGCGTGATCCAGGTCGTCCAGTTCCGGACCAATGCTGCCATGAGCCAGGGTAAGTGCGTCAGCGACGCCTGGACTCTGAATACCAAATCCAACATAACCCTGGGGCAAGTAAACGGTTTGTTTAATTTCCTACCCACCGGGGCTAATATCCTTTATGACCCTGACTTTATCGACAGCAATATCATTGACGGCGGGCTTAAGTCGGCCCTGGGGCCCTCCATTGTCGAGGTTGTTTAAGCCATGCTGGGGCGTTGGTGGCGGTACCTGAAGTCCCGCGACCGGTCAGGGGAACGCCCCGGGCACGAAAGGGAACTGGAGCAACGGGTTACCGACCTGCAGCTGGCGGTCAATAAAATAGCCGCTGACCTGGCGGCCCTCCTGAAAGACCTGGCCGGGCAAGCCCTGGATATTCATATCGATAAGGTTGCCATTGATAAAGTCAACCTGGACCAGCTCATTTTTAATATCGACGGCATCGGGGTGAAAGACTTAAGCGGGTCCTTGAGCATCGGCCTTAACTACGGCGGCCGGGTAGTGCGCCTGATGCCCGGCGGGGATCCTGACGCACCCCGGATACAAAGGGAGCCGGTAAGAAAACACCGGCCCTTGACCGGGGACCAGCCGCGCATTAATTTCTCGACCGGGTCCGAAGAGGGTGATAGCCGTGGCCAGGGAACGTGATCCTCTGGACGCCTTGAAAAACATTCCTTACCTGGATGAGGATTTTTTTAAAGACCTGGCCGGCATAGAGCTGCCGGATCCCACCGGCATTTTGGGCCGCCTGGGCCGGGGCAAGTGGCCACCGGTAGATGTTGTCGAGACCGCCGGCGAGGTCATTGTTACGGCAGCCATCCCCGGCCTGCACCAGGCCGGAGACGTCCGGGTGGAACTGAACGGCAGTACCCTGCGCCTGGAAGGGGAGGTCACCTCCGGCCTCCAGCTGCTGCCGGTAGTTAAGGTGCACCAGCAGGAGAGGAAGCAGGGGAAATTCAGCCGCACCCTTACCCTGCCGGCGGCCGTCAACAGCAAGAGCGCCCGGGCCACCTACCAGCGCGGCCTCCTGGAGATCCGTTTTCTGAAACAAGCCGGCACCCAGGGAGAGACCTTGACTATCGAGTTTTTTAAATAGAGGGCCGGAGTTGCCGCACCAGCGGCGCCGGGCCGCTTTTTTACTGTCCGGGGCTGGCTCTGGTTAAAAATCCTTCCTTTGCTAATAATATGCTTATAAAAGAGATAGCTTTGCCCTAGCAAATAGGATTGGTGGTCGTTCATGACCGGGGAGGCCTTCAGCATCCGTCATCGTCTGCCGGGCCGGCTACGTCTTTACCTGCCTGGACTAAAGGCAGGGTTCCTCATGCCCGCGGCCTTGGTCGCAGCCCTGCAGGCTCTACCGGGAATGCAGGAAGCCCGGGCCAGTTCTCTTACCGGCAGCCTGTTGCTGTTTTACCGGCCCCAGGAGATCGAGGAAGGGAAGCTATTACATAAAGTACAGGACCTCACGGTTGCTCAAGTCCGTCCGCTGCCGGGGCCGGTTCATCTTGCCCCTGGAGGTACGGCTCTCCTGCGCGTGTTTGCCGGCGGCGGTCTACTGGCCTTTCTGACCCTGAAGAGAATTATTCTAGGCGAGCCGCCCCTGGCCCGCTCACCCCGGGTGGTCAATTCGGCGGCCCTGGTTACCGCCATTGCCGGCTACCCCCTCCTACGGCGAGGTTTTACAAGGGCCGGTCACGGTGGGGGTTTGAACGCCGACCTTCTTTTAGGGGGGACAGCCCTGCTCCTCCTGCTGCTGCGGGAGAGCCTGCCGGGACTTTTGATCCTGGTCCTGGCAGAAGAAATGCGCCTGGCGGAGAAACTGGCATCCCGTCAGGCCCGGATAGCCCTGGCCAGCTTAGCCAGGGATAAGGAATGTACCCTGCGGCCGGCCTCCTTGCCGCCGGTAGAAGCCACCCGGGTGGAACACTATGGAGAAAAGGCCAGCAAGCTGGCCGTAGCCCTGACCGGTGGAACCTACCTCTGGCATCGGGATATCCGCCAGGCCCTGGCCATGCTGGTAGCCGGGGCGCCGGTAGCCACTTCCCTGGGCGAAACGGCGGTTGCCACCACCGCCATTCGCCGTTCGGTGGCCAACGGCATCCTGGTTGCCGACGGCCGCCACTTTATGGCTATGCCGGCCCTGGATACTTTGGTCTGGTGCGGGGGCGAACTGCTGACCACCGGGATCCCGGCGGTTCGTGAGATTTACTCCCTTGACCCGGCCTACACCCGGGAACTCCTGTTGCAAATAGCGGCCGCCGCCTGCAGCCAGGCATCCCATCCCCTGGGACCGGTCTTCTGGCGGCGGCTTCAGGAGCAGGGACTTCCCCCCGTTCGGGTCGGCGCCGCCGGGATACTCCCGGGCGGCGCCATCCGGGCGGACGTGGCCGGCCGGCGCCTGCTCCTGGGGAGCTTCCCATCCCTGCGGCGGCATAAGGTAACCAGCCGTCGCGGCCGCGCCCGGGAACAGCGCTACCGGCAGACAGGCCTCCTGCCCCTTTATGTAGTCATCGACGGCCAGCCGGTAGGCCTGATCGCCCTGGAGGAGCCGTTAAAGGAAGGAGCCCTGGCGGCCGTTACATCCCTGCGGTCTCTGGGATTGAGAAAGCAAATCCTGATCGATGACGCCGGCCCCGAGGCTGCCGGCCTGCTGGCCCGGCAACTGGGATTAGACGGTTTTCAGGTAAGTTCTACACCAGAGGAAAAGGTGGCTGTTATTAAGGGCTTAAAGGATCAGGGCCATTTAGTAGCAGCCGTTGGCAGTAAGAGGAGGGATGAGGCGGCCTTGGCCGCCGCCGATTTCAGCCTGGCCCTGGGGCAGCCCCTGGCGACGGCGGATATGTTTTCCTTAAATCCTGATCCGGCTCGGGTGCTAGAGGTATTTCGCCTGGCGCAGAGCTCGCAGATTATCTACCTCCAGGAGTTTTTCTTCGTCCAGGCCGCCAATATTATCGGTATGGGACTGGGATATTTGCGCTTCCTTTCTCCGGCTACGGCCATGGTGTGGCAAAATATGTTGAGCCTGGTTTTATTCCTCAACGCCGGCCGCCTCCGCTGGCCAGTGCAAGCTATAGGTAAACAGCCCTCAGGCCACCAGCTTAAGTAAAGTTTAACCGGCAGGCTGTTAACGGCTGCTAATTCGCTATGGTTTTTAAAGAGTTAAAGCCGGATAAAAGGCTGCTTCAGGCTCTGGCTATAACACCGGATGGGGTAAAAAAGGTTGCCGGCAGGAATTGGCAGCGATGAGGGAAGGGTTAAAAATTAGCCTGCAACACTACCTGACGCAGGAACTGGGACGCCAGGTGGCCGTGCAGGCCTGGATGTTTTTTATATGATGCCGTAACCGTAACCGGGATAAAGAGGAAAAAGGCGGCCGGCCCGGAAACCGACAATATTGCTTAATCAGCGGCGTGGCGCCAATATGAGCGAGCCCTGTTTACACCGGGCTTTTTTTATTTGGTTAATCGTCAGCAACGAATTCTTTCACCTCAGCGGCGGTCCTTTCAATGTTGGCGGCCGCTGCTTTAACATCTTCGGTAACCCGGGCGACGTTTTGAGCTTCGGCGACGAGATCGTGCCAGGCCTGCCGCCAATTTCCCTTGAGCTCGTTAAGCCGGTTGCTGACAACCATGCCCTCTCTCACCCCGGCCAGAGCCAGGGAACGCAACCCCTTGCGGGCCGGTTGCCAAGAAAGAAGAACTGCCGCTCCGGCCACTGCCCAGGCCCACGGCGTGATATTCTCCAGGGTCCTTTCTGCCAATCTCGCCAACATATACGCAACCTCCTTCATTATTTGCGCGGTACTTAACCACTGGCATTTCGCCCCGGCTACAGTAAACCATATCTTCCCCGGCAATCCAACTTGGTACTGGGGGTCAGGTGATAACCGGGAAGCGGTTTAAAACCTTGTTTTTTAGTTGTTAGCCAGGCTTCCTGGCCAACTAAATGTTAGGGATATTTTAACCCGTTTTTAGGGTTTTATGAGCACTTTTCGTAGGCAAAATTTAGGTATAAAAAACCTTGGTAGAGAAAAAAATACTCTCATGCCTATAAAAGGAAGGGAGTAGAGATAATGGCAGTATACCCTGACCGGGAGGAGGACAAACTTCCAGCAAGGCCCATGGAAGGGTCAGCCGGTGGCCGTGAGCCCCGGGAGTGGGAAAAGGAGCTTGACCTGGAGACACCGGCGATTCTGGCTAAAATTGAAGCTCAACTGCACCGCAACCTCAAAGATCTGCAACACTTAAGCGCAGATATCGACGACCCCCGGGCCCGGGGGATAGTCCAGCGCCTGCTGCGGGACTTGCGCACCCAGCAGCAGGAGGTAGCCAGCTTGCGGCGGCTCACGGACCGTTACCCGGAGCTGGGTAGCCTGGCCTGGGTGCGCCAGCGCTTGCATTACTGGCTCCAATCGAGCAACGTCCGCAGTTTCCTCTTGGGCGCCGGCCTGGGATTAGCCGTCCTGGCCGTCGTGCCCCTGGCCCGCAAGAACTGCCGGCCCCTGGTGGTAAAAGTGATGCGGGAGATAATGGAACTCAGTGCTAAAAGCCAGGAACTGGTGGCCGGGTTGAAGGAAGGCCTGGAAGACCTTGTCAGTGAGGCCCAGTTTGAGGCTATGAAACAGTCTCTGGAGCCAGGGAAGCAGGAAGGGACCCTGGCGGTAACCGGACCGGAGGAATAGGAAACGAAGGGACCTCTACCATTATAGTTAAACAGAAGGGAGCATTGGCCCTTGGCGATCAAAGATGTCGAAGCAAGCTTACAGCAACTAGCACAGGCCCTCCAGGCCGCCGTTGATACCAGCCTGGAGGTCATGGCTGTCGATAACGGGGCGAGGGAGCAGGTTTACCAGCTCTGGGAACAAAAACTGAGTGAAGGCTGGTATTACTTAAAACAAAAAAGCCAGGAAAAGGGCATTAATCCCCTGGCCGGGATTAGCTATACCCGTTTGCGCCAGGCCATACCAGTGTAGTAACAGAGGTGATGGCCCATGGCCCCCAATGCGTTCGGCATTTACCCGGTCCACCAGCTGCCGGGGAGGGTACGCCTCCATATACCCGGCCTGAAGGGCAACCAGACCTTAGCTGCCAGTATCATTACTCACCTTCAGCAAACTCCCGGCGTCCGCCTGGCTACGGCCAGCACCTGGACCGGCCGGGTGCTGGTTTATCATGACCCGAGCCATCTTTCCCTGGAGGAGCTCATGGCCCTCCTGGGCAGCATTTCCGGGGCGCCGGGGGCTACCCGGGAGGTAGCAGCCACGGCCGTCTTGCCGGAATGGCATACCTTGGCGGCTGACGATGTCTTACGCCGCCTGGCTTCCCCGCCCGAGCACGGCCTGGACGAACCTGAGGTCCGGCACCGTCAGGAGGTTTTTGGTGCCAACATCCTGGTCGGCCCCACCAGGCTCTCGCCCTGGCAGCTTTTTAAACAACAATTGCAAGACCTCATGGTACGGGTGCTCATGGCGGCCAGCGGTCTCTCTTTGATGCTGGGGCGGGTGCGGGATGCCGTCTTTGCCCTGGGGGTGGTAACCATGAACGCCGTCCTGGGGGCCTGGCAGGAGTTAAAGGCCGCTCGCTCCCTTTCTTCCCTGGGGCAACTGGCACCGCCCACGGCTCTAGTGACCCGTGCCGGCCGGGAGCAGCGCCTCCCGGCCAGCGCCCTGGTGCCGGGGGACATTATCCGCCTCCAGGCCGGCGACCGGGTGCCGGCCGACGCCCGCCTGCTCGAGGCCGTGGACCTGGAGGTGGAGGAGGCCACCCTGACGGGGGAGAGCGTACCAGTGCGGAAGCAAGTGGCGCCCCTGGGGGAAGCGGCCCTGCCCCTGGGGGACCGTAGCAACATGGTTTTTATGGGGACCAGTATTACCCGCGGCCGCGGCCGGGCCGTCGTTGTGGGGACGGGCATGGCGACCCAGATGGGCCAGGTGGCGGGCCTGCTGCAGGCACGGGAGCAACAGACCCCCCTGCAGGCCAGCCTGGGGGATCTGGGCCGGGTTCTGGCTTACGGCTGTCTGGCCGTTTCCGGGGTGGTCCTCATCGGCGGCCTGCTGTGGGGCCGGGGCCTGATGGATATGGTGATGACGGCCGCCAGCCTGGCGGTGGCGGCCATTCCCGAGGGTATGCCGGTTATAGTCGCCCTGGCCCTGGCCTTCGGCGTGCAAAGGATGGCCCGGCGGCGGGTAATCGTCCGCCGCCTGCCGGCCCTGGAGACCCTGGGCTGCACCACGGTCATCTGTACCGATAAAACCGGTACCCTGACCAGGAATGAGATGACAGTCCGCGCCGTGGCCTGCGGCCGCGAGCTCTGGCAGGCCGGCGGCGAGGGTTACCGGCCGGAGGGCAGCTTTACCCTCCGGGGCCCGGGAAGCCCGGCGGCGGAGGGGGAACTGCGGCACTTCCTGACCCTGGCCGCCCTGTGCAGCGATGCCCGCCTGGCATCCCAGGGCCGGGGCAGCAGGATAAAGTGGCTAGTAGAGGGCGACCCTACCGAGGGCGCCTTGCTGGTAGCTGCCATGAAGGCCGGTTTGGACCTGGACGAACTGCCAAGGAGTTACGCCCGCTGCCAGGAGGTACCTTTTAACTCCGAGGATCGTTGTATGACGGTCCTGAACCGGGACAGGCAGGGGCGCTATCTCTTGATCACCAAGGGCGCCCCGGAGGTGATCCTGGAGCGCTGCAACCGGGTGCGCTGGCGGGGTAAAGTAGTACCCCTGACCCCGGCCCGGCGCCGCTTGCTGGAGCAGCGCAGCGAAGAGATGGCCGGCCAGGGCCTGCGGGTCTTGGCTGTGGCCTACAGCGATGAGGAAAACGCCGGCGCGGGTTCATCCCTTATCTGCAGCGGCCTGGCCGGGATGCAGGACCCGCCGCGGCCGGAGGTACGCCGGGCCATCGCCCGCTGCCACGCCGCCGGCATTAAGGTAGTCATGATTACCGGCGACCACCCGGCCACGGCGGCGGCCATTGCTAAGGAACTGGGGATCTTGACCTCCGGCGGGGCTATCCTGACCGGGCAGGAGCTAGAAAATCTTGCTGATGCCGAGCTGGACCGCCTAGTGCCGGCAGTCCAGGTCTTCGCCCGCACCTCGCCCCAGCACAAGCTACGTATCGTCCAGGCCTGGCAGCGCGCCGGCGGGGTGGTAGCCATGACCGGCGACGGCGTCAATGATGCCCCGGCCGTTAAGGCGGCCGACATCGGCCTGGCCATGGGACAGAATGGGGCTGATGTTACCCGGGAGGCGGCCAGCCTGGTGCTGACGGATGATAACTTTGTCACCATCGTTACCGCCGTCGAAGAAGGCCGGACCATCGACACCAATATCCGCAAAGCCATCCGCTACCTCCTGGGGACCAATATTGGCGATGTAGTTCTGACGGCTACGGCCGTCCTAGCGGGGTTGCCTTTGCCCCTGCTGCCCATCCAGCTCCTCTGGCTGAACCTGGTAGGCGACAGCCTGCCGGCCCTGGCCCTGGTCAAAGACCCGCCGGCAGCCGGGATCATGGAGCAACCGCCCCGCCAGGCTCAAAGCAACTTCTTTGCCGGCGGTTTCGGTCGCCAGATCATTACCCGGGGAGTGCTCCTCGGTCTGGGCAGCTTATTTCTCTTCGCCTTAAGACTCTTCCAGACCGGCTCTGCGGCTGCGGCCCGTTCCCTGGCCCTGGCCGGGTTGCTGGCCGGCCAGCTCATTCACATCTTTGATTGTCGCCTGATGGACAACAGCGGCACCCGGCAGGGTTTCTTCAGCAATCCCTACCTTCTGGGGGCCGGGGCCTGGACGGTAGCTACCATGTGGCTTACCTTTATGAACCCCACAGCCCGTAACCTGCTGCATACCATGCCCCTCTCCGGGACGGACTGGCTGCTGGCTACAGCCACGGCGGCAGCCACCGGCGGGGCGGCCATGTTAACGGGCTAACCGGTACAGATCAGCAGCAACCAGCCTCCGGGCGTCATTTTAAATTCCGGCTGGGGCAGCCCTTTTTCCGGGTTGGCCCCGCCCTTTACATTTTTTCCTCAAACCTTAACCCGAAGTTAATGACAGAATAATAAAATCCTAACACCGGCCCTTTATAATAGAGTTGTCCGGATAAAACAGACCGGCAAAGAAATTTATCCTGAGGAGGACGAAAAGTGCTAAGGAAAGGTAAATGGCTGGCAATTCTGTTGATGGCCCTGGTGGCGGTTCTCGTCGTGGCCGGATGCGGTAAAAAAGAGCTCCCGGCGCCCCAGCAGAGCAACAGCCAGCAGCAGGGCGGCACTAGCGGGACCATAACGGCCGCCGGTTCAACCGCCCTCCAGCCCCTGGTTGACGAAGCGGCCAAGCAGTACATGCAGAAGAACCAGGGCGTGCGCATCGTCGTCAACGGCGGCGGCAGCGGTAACGGCCTCTCCCAGGTCTTCCAGGGCGCCGTCCAGATCGGTAACTCCGATATCTTTGCTGAGGAAAAGGACGGTATTGACGCTTCCCAGCTGGTGGACCACAAGGTTTGCGTCGTCGGCATGGCGGCTGTGGTCAACCCCAATGTCAAAGTGGACAACCTGACCAACCAGCAACTCATTAATATCTTTACCGGCAAGATTACCAACTGGAAGGACGTCGGCGGCCCCGACCAGAAGATCAACATCGTCAACCGCCCCAGGGGTTCCGGCACCCGGGCGACCTTTAAGAAATACGCCCTGAACGGCGCTGAAGAGGCCCAAGGTATCGCCATGGAGCAGGACGCCTCCGGTACCGTCCGCAAGACCATCGCCGACACCCCCGGCGCCGTCGGTTACCTGGCCCTGTCTTACATCGATAACAGCGTCCTGGCCGTTAAGATCGACGGTGTTGAACCCACAGTGGCTAACATTGCTGACAACAAATACAAGGTCTGGGCTTACGAGCACATGTACACCAAGGGTCAGCCCGCCGGCGAAGTCAAAAAGTTTCTGGACTATATGATGAGCGACGAAGTACAGAAAAACCTGGTCCCGCAGCTGGGTTACATCCCCATCACCGCCATGAAAGTGGATCGCGACGCCAAGGGCAACGTAACTCCCAAGAGCTAGCTTTACTATAGCGCATGAGCCGGGCCGGAAGTTGCCGGAAATTAAAAGGCCGCCTGCGGGCGGCTTTTTGCTACTTTGTTTGTCGGCGACCAGGTGCGGCTGATTATAAAGGGTTTTCGCTACGAACCATGTTTACCCGGCCCCAGGCGGCCAGTTTATCACCGGCAATGATTACCGCCCCCAGGACGCCGGGAATTTCCGCGGCGAGCCTGGCGGCTTTTTCTACATCAAGGGGATCCTGGACGGCATTGCCGGCAGCCGTGGCCACCGCATCGGCCAGGGTGGCAGAGGTGGCCAGGATAACAGCAGCGTCGGCCCGCCCGAAACTCAAAGACGGGCCGACGGTACCGGAAGAGGTGCAGATGCCCAAAGGGCACAGGCGCGGTTCGATCCTCAAAGCCAGGCGGTGGCTGAAGGGCGAAGCGCCGGCAAAAATGCCGATGAGCCGGGAACGGCTGCTATTTAAATAAATATCGCCGCCGTTTTCCACAATGATTTCTTCCTCCGGCCCTGCAAGGGCGAAGGCAACATACTGGGCCATGGCCCCGGCCACCGCCGCCATGGGTCCAACGCCGGCCAGCCTGGCAGCGGCAGCCATTTCCCTGGCGATGGGCGGGGCCTCCGGCTTGACATCATGGGGCGCCAGGGTGCGGGCAAAATCAAGATCCCGGGAAATATATGCCTCCAGTTCGCGGCGATAATAGCGGATGATCTTTTCCGCCCGGCGGACCAATTCCGGTTTAAACCGCGCCTTGGGGATACCAATGTCCAGGTCGGTCTCTTTATAGGCCACCTGGAAATGGACCAGATCTTCCTGGGCAAAGAGCCGGCGGTAGCTTCTCTCTTCGTAGACCAACTTTAAAAACGAACCTCCATGGCCTTGTACGGACAGGCCCTGACACACATCAGGCAGACGACGCATTTATCTTCATCAAAGTGCACGGTCATATCCGGTCGTTCCAAGTATAGAGCGCCGGTGGGACAGACACTAATGCAGGCACCGCAGTGGGTGCAGGTGTTTGCATTACGATGGACATCCTGGCTTAATGGTTGGATGGTAATACCCAGGGAACGCAGGTATTCCAGGCCGCGGGTGTACTGTTCCGGTTCACCCTGGATTTCCAGGACCATCATTCCTTCTTTGTAGGGATTGATGTGGGCTTTGAGGATATTGATCATCAGGTCGTAGTTACGAATGAGCTGGTAGATAATAGGTTGATCGGCTGTTGCAGCCATAAAACGGAGGACTACTCGTTTGGGGGACAATTTCCTCACCTTCCTTTTTCAGGCACAGATGCTATGGTTTCTTTTTCCTGCAAGGATTTTAAAGGCGGGGCCTCATTAATAGAAGGCAACAGGGCTACCGGCTCACTGAGGAGAAAACCGCCAGCCTGAATCCATTCTTTCAAAATGGTAGCGATCTGCCGTGCCCGGGGATAGCTCGATAGGGGCGCCGTTGGTACTTCCCGCCCCTGCAGTGTTATGCCACCTGACTTTAGCTGGGCATATGTTACATATCCAAGGGGTTGAGGGTTGCCTGCCGGGTATTCCAGGCCATAATCAACTACCGGGGCGTATATTTCTTCATCGCTGCGGGAGGCCCAATACATGATTTCTTCGTTGAGGATGGGTATGGGTATACCCAGGCCTATTGTCAGGGAAGCGCCGTAGCCCAGGAAGGAAACGCCGACCAACCACTCCGGCCGCATTTGTTTGAGATCGCCGATTACCGCCAGGGTGCCGCCGGATACCAGCTTGCCGCCTTCAGGCAGGGTCGTCAGGCCGGGGCAATGCTGCGTACCTTGCCAGACCACATAGCCGGTACCGCCGCCCAGGAAAATCCTGGTGCCGATACCGATGGTCCGAAAGTAAGGGTCTTTAAGAAGCGGGCTTAACTGCCCGGAGGTGGAGTAATTGGCATTCCCCATATGAGGTTTTAAAACACCCATATAAGTATATATCGTCCGGTCGGATAAATTGACGGCAACGTTATAATTCTGGTAGGCATTGCGGGGATTAAAAAGCACAGCCTGGTTCAGATCATCAATGGTGATAACGGTATTGATCTCCCGTCGGGGGTAGCAATCGGTACCATAGGCAATGGCCTTTAGACTTACTGGTTTTCCGGCTACCAGGTCGTGGATGACATGGCCGCCCCCGTAGCGAAATTCGCCGGGGTAAACGCTGTTTAAAGGGTCATTATCCGGGACCTCGGTGGCTCCCAGGAAAGCATCAACAGCGGCCAGGCCGGCGTAGGCCTGGACATTATTCAGCCACACCTTGCTCATTTTCATCCGGGGTTTGGTATGGCCGAAATTGAAATATGCCCCGGAAGAGCACATAGTTCCAAAGGTCCCGGTGGTGACCACGTCAACTTCCATCGCCGCCTGGCGGACACCCTTTTCCCGGACGAGGGGAATAACCTCTTCGGCCGTTACGACTACAACCTTCCCGTTTTTTATCCTGGCGTTGATTTCGGCCAGGGATTTTTCCACTGCCATTGCTATACCCTCCCTGAACTCTACCAGTTTCACTGGAACAAGCTAACTAATCTAAAATGAAAAATAAAAAACCCCTTCCCGAAAGTATAAGAAGAGGTTTAATAGCCATCACCTTATCTCTCAGGGTCTTCCTGCGGCATTTAGCACCTTCCGGCAAAATACCGGGGTTGCCGGGTTTCATCGGGGCCTTCCCTCCACCTGCTCTCGATAAGCCGTGAAACATTATACAATTTTTCCATTATAAAATGGTATCATGACAAGATAGATGTGTCAAGGAAAAATTAAATAATGTATCAAGGGACAATGAAAATGTCACTATAAAAACGCCTTAAGGGGATAACGCCGGAAATAAGCGATTTTGCAGGAAATCCGGGTGGTATGGCGAAAGTGATCTTTAAGCATGAGAAAGGTAGAGGAGGTAACCTCATTGTTCCGCGTCCTGCACCTGGCTGACCTGCACCTGGGCTACCGGCCCGATTTGCCGGCACCCCTGGATGCCGGGGTGGGCCAGGAACGCGATCATATCCTTAAGGCTGCCGTAGACCTGGCCCTGGACCCAGCCCGGGGGATCAGGCTGGTCCTCATCGCCGGGGACCTCTTTGAAACCCACCGGCCGGAGGCCGCCCTGGTAGAAGAGGTTATCCGCCAGTTGGGCCGCTTGGTGGCGGCCGGCATCCAGGTGGTGACGGTGCCGGGCAACCACGACGAGATTACCTATAACGATTCCGTCTACCGCCAGGAGGCCCGGCGCTGGCCCGGCCTCCTGGTCACGGCACCGATGCCGGAGCGGGTGGCCCGCCTGGAGATAAATGGTACTCCCTGCGACCTGGTGGCCATGGCCTACACCGGCGGCGTGACCCGGGCCGGCCGGCCCCTGGCGGAATTCCCGCCGGCCGCGGGGGAAGGGGTACACCTGGCCGTCTTTCACGGCTCCCTGGACTGGGACGGCGGCGAGCGCAGCCTGCCCCTGGACGGTGCGGCCCTGGGGGCGGCTGGTTATGACTATGTCGCCCTGGGCCATATCCACCGCGGCGGCCGGCGGCAACTGGGCGCCGGCCTGGCCAATTACGCTGGCATGGTGGCCGGCAAGGGTTTTGCCGATCCCGGTATAGGGTGCTGGACCATCGTCACCCTGGGGGATGGCCCGGCCCGGGTGGAGGCGGTACCGGCGCCGGTACCTTCCTGGCGGCTGGTGGACCTGGATGTGACTCCCTTCAGTGAACCGGAGGAATTAGAAGGAGCGCTGCGGGAATATTTATCTTCTGCAGCCCTGGTCCAGGTGCGCCTGGCGGGGGACCTGGCCTTCAGTCTTGATCTACCCGGCCTGGAAGCCCGCCTGGCCCCCCTCTGCCGCCATCTGGAACTGGTAGACGCTACCCGGGGCCTGGCGCCCCGCCTCCTGGAGGAGGTGGCCGCCGAACCGACCATCAGAGGCCTCTTCGTCCGCCGCCTCCAGGCCCGGCTGGCAGCTGCCGCGCCGGAGGAAGACGCAATCATCCGCCGCGCCCTCCGGCGCGGGTTGCTGGCCCTGAGTGGTAGCTCAGAGGAGCCCCGTATGGGGGGCTGACGCCCCCCATGAGGGATGAAAATGCAGGTGGAGGTAGGGGCTGGAGCTTGTACCGCCAGCCCCGCAGCAGTTGAGCACAGCCTTTGCGCCGACGAGCCCTCTACACTGCTGGCACTTCGCCGGCGGAAGTTTATTTATGCTGTAGTAGTTAGTAGTATTACTAGAAGTCAAGAAAGGACCGGGATGCGGCATGCCCCTTGTTATCTGGCAGCGCCTGACCCTGGCCGGCTTCGGCTGTTACCGCGATCGGGTGACCTTTACTTTCCAGGACGGCCTCAACATCCTGGTGGCCCCCAATGAACGGGGCAAATCGACCCTCATTGCCGGTTTGGAGGCCGTCCTCTTCGGCCTCCCCAATGTCAGCAATCCAGAGGCCTTCGGCAGCGCCCGCTTTACCAACCGGGAGAACCCGGATCACTGCGAGGGGGAAGTGGAATTCCTGGTCGGCGGCCGGTCCTGCAGCATCAAGCGGCTTTTCCATAACAACCGGGTTACCTTCCGGGTAAAGGGTGACCAGGGGTGGGAGGAAATCTGGCAGGGCACCCACAACCCGGCGGCCCTTCGGAAGATCCCGGTTTATATGGAACACCTGACCGCCCACCTGGGCCTTACCAGCCGGGAACTCTTTGAGGCTACCTTCTGCCTGGGCCAGCCCCTGCCGGAGGGGCGTTTCTTGAGCAGCGAGGTGCAAAGGCTCCTCTCCGGCAGCGGCGGCCACTACCAGGAAGCCCTGCAATGGCTGGCCGGCGATCTCAGGAGCCTGACCCGCTACTGTGGCGACCTGGGGGTGGGCAACAACGGCCGCAAGGATGCCCGGCTAGAGGAACTAAAGGCGGAGATTGCCGCCCTCCAGGAGCAGACTCAGGCTACCAGTACCGCCCTCGACCAGTTGACGGCCGTTCGTGGCCGCCTCCGGGAACTGGATGCAGAGATAAGGAAGAGCCGTGAGGAGCTGCAAAAACAGCAGGACCTGAAAGCTGCCTGGGACGGCTGGCGCGCCCTGCAGGTACGGTACGGCAGCGTCCTGCGGGAACAGCAGCAGGCCCTGGCGGCCCGGGACCGGGCCAGGGAGCTGGACGCGAGGATCCGCCGGCACCAGGAGGAGGCGGCCCGGCTGTACCCCGAGTGGACCCGGGCCCCGGAGGCTGCCGCCGGGCAGCTGGACCGCCTGGTGGAACTGGAACGGGAGTTGAACCGTCTCCAAGACGAAATCGAGGCCTGGGCCACCCGCCTGCAGGACTACCAGCAGGAAGAGGAGGGGCTGGCGGCCCGGCTGCAGGGGGAACTGGCGGCGGTGGCCGGCCACCCGGATATCCTGCGGGACCTGGAGGATCTGGAGGCTCTCCAGGCCGAACAGGAAAAACTGGCCGGGGAGGTCAAGGAACTGGCGACCCGGGCCGCAGCCGCGGCTGCCGGGCTGGCCGATCTACCTGATTTCAGCTCCCTGGGACGGAGCCCGGCCACGGCCCTGGAGGGGCTGCAACTGGCGGCCCGCCAGCTGCAGGAGGGCTGGGAGGATTTCCAGGAGCTGCAGCGGCGTTGCCGGGAGCTGGAAGCCGAACTGGCCGGGGAGATGGGCTGCTTTACCGCTCTGTCGCCGGAGCAGGAGGCCCTGGTAGCCAACTATGAAGCCAGCCGTCTCGCCAGGGAGCGAGAGGAAGAGGCGGCCAGGGTCGCCGTCCAGCGGATTGAGGAACAGCAGGCGAACTACCGGCGCCGCCAGGAGGAGTTTACCCGCCAGTTTGGCGATCTGGAGGACCTGGGGGAGGAAGCCTTGGAGGCGGCAGCCGCTAAACCCCGGCTGCTGGCCGGGCTCCAGGCCAGGGAAGGGGAGCTGGCGGCGGTCCGGGCTGCCCGCCAGCGCCGGCGCCAGGGGCTGACCCTGGCCCTGGCCGGAGCCGGTGTGGTGGTGGCTCTAGCAGCCGGCCTGGCCGGCGGCCGCTGGCTTCTCGCCCTGGTAAGCTTTCTGGTTCTGGCCGGCGCAGGCTATGTCATGGGCCTCTACCTGGGCCGCCCGGGCCGGGAAGAGGGGGGGCTGGAGTCCGTCCTGGCCGGCACCAGGGGGGAACTGGAACGCCTGGACGCCCGGCTGGGCCTCTGGTCCGGGGCCACGGCCGCCGAATTGGGGGAACTGCGCCAGCGCCTCCTGGCCCGGGAGCAGGCCCGGGCGGAACTGGCGGCCCTGGCCGCCTCCCTGCCCGGAGATGCAGCCGCGGAGGCGGCCCGGCAGGCCCTGGCGGCAGCTATCCAAGCCCGCCAGGAGTTTCGAGAAGCCACGGCTGGTTTTAGCGCCCGTTTTGCTGATGTGGGCGCCGCCTACCGGCGTTACCAGGAAGCGAGCCGGGAGAGGGAGCGCCTGGCCGGGGAGATGGCGGCCTTTACCAC
Organism: Moorella naiadis (nom. illeg.); assembly: GCF_051020825.1. NCBI lineage: Bacteria > Bacillati > Bacillota > Clostridia > Neomoorellales > Neomoorellaceae > Neomoorella > Moorella naiadis (nom. illeg.). The sequence goes on along the minus strand of NZ_JAXGFQ010000018.1, from coordinate 30,916 downwards.
TCGAACCGTAGGGGCAGAGCCGGAGGCGGCCCTGGCGGTTCCCCTGGCGAAGTTGAGTACCCCCTGGTCGGGCCTGACCACCCTGGCCCGCCTGGCCGGGTCGGAGCCGGCCACGGTGGGCGAGCTGCTGGCCTGGCTGAAGGGTTTTGACAGGGACGCCTGGACGGATTTCCTGGCCCGGGCGCGGCGCTGGGAGGAAGCGACCCTCCTGGCCCGGCAGGTGCAGGAAAAACAGGAGCAGCTCCTGCAGCCGGACCACGAGGGCCGGACGGCCCTGGACCGCCTGGGGACGCGGATAGCCGCTTTACAGAAACATATTACCCCCTTTACCTTGGCCAGTGACCGGGAGGTCATAGCCGCCCAACTGGCTGAGGCCGGGAAGATCAAGGCGCGCCTGACCGAACTGGGCAGCCTGCGCCAGGCTGCCGCCGGCCAGATAGGCACCCTGGAGGAGCAAAGGGAGGCCCTGGAGCCGGAGACAGGGCGCCTGAGGCAAGATCTGGCCGCCATCCTGGCGGCCGCCGGGGATACCGCCGGCGCCCTCCAGCGCCGCCAAGGTTACGAGCGCCTCGCCCGGGAGTGGCGAGGCTGGGCGGAACAGCTGGCCGGCCTCCTGGGTACAGGTACCCTGGAGGACCTGGCCGCTGCTTACCTGGACGCCGCCAACCGGGCCGGGGCCATTCTCCAGGAGTGGCAGGACCTGGTTCGGGAGCACCCGGGCCTGCCCGAGCCGGGGCCGGCAACGAACCGGGAGGAACTGGAGGAACACTACCGCGCCCTCCAGGCCGGGATCAAAGAACTGGAAATCCGCCTGGAAGCCCTGGCCGGGGAAGAACGGGAACTTATGCGCCAGCAGTCCCGGCTGGAGGGCCAGCAAACGGTGAACGTCGCCCTGGCTGCCGAGACCCTGGCCAACCGGCAGCGGGAGCTCACCCGCATGGAAGTAGAGGCCAGGGCTTTGGCCCTGGCCTACCGGGAACTGGAGGCGGCCGCCGGGGAATACAGCCAGAACTACCGCCAGGAACTGAGCCGGCGGGCCGGCCAGTACTTTATCCTCTTCACCGGCCGCCCGGAGCGCCGGCTGGAGATTAGCGAGGATTTTCAAGTGGCGGTCCGGGAAGGGGGGGCGCCTGTAGCCCTGGCCCAGCTCAGCCGCGGCGCCCAGGACCAGCTCTACCTGGCCTTACGCCTGGCCATTGGCGACCTCCTGAGCGCCACCTTGACTCTGCCCTTTATCTTTGATGACTGCTTTGTCAACTGCGACGCCGAGCGCCGGGAACGCATTAAGGAAAGCCTCCTGGCGCTGGCCCCCCACCGCCAGCTTATCCTGCTATCCCATGACCCGGATTTTGCCGCCTGGGGGACGCCGGTGAAGATCGAAAGGTAAGGGTAACCTGTTAAGTTCTACTTTATGATTCTTTTGTTCATAAAACGGAGTGGGTACGGCGATGGTAGGGAGTGAAGGCGGCGAAGACCTTTAATAAGATTTAAACAGGGCCTTTGTCCCCCGGAGGCCCTGAGAGGTATTTTGGGTACAGGCAGGTGTTGACCCTTGGCTTTACGTCTGGTCCTCGGCCGCGCCGGGTCGGGCAAGACGCGCTTCTGTCTCGAAGAAATCAGGGCGGCCCTGGCTGAAGGGCCGGCGGGTCCGGCCCTCATCCTCCTGACCCCCGAGCAGGCCACCCTGCAGATGGAAATGGATCTACATAGAGTCGCCCCGGGACCGGGCTTTAGCCGCGCCCAGGTTCTGAGCTTCCGCCGCCTTGGTTGGCGGGTCTTCCAGGAAGCCGGGGGCGCCGCCCGGGAGCACCTGGGGGAGATGGGCAAGCGCATGGCCCTACGGGCCATCCTCCAGGCGCGCCAGGGGGACCTGACCCTCTTTGCCTCCCTGGCCGGAAGCCCGGGCTTCATCGAGCAGCTCGCCCATACCGTCGCCGAACTGAAGCTCTACCGGGTGGAGCCGGTTGACCTGGAACGGCTGGCGGACGATTACCGGCAGAAGGGTCAGGGGGATACCATCCTGGGCCGTAAACTCCACGACCTGGCCTTGATTTACGGTGAACTGGAGCATTACCTGGCCGGCCGTTACCTGGACCCCGACGACTACCTGGCCCTCCTGGCCCGGCGTTTACCGGAGGCTTCTTTTATCAAAGGAGCGTTAATCTGGGTTGACGGTTTCAACGGTTTCACCCCCCAGGAGGAAGGCGTCCTCCAGGCCCTGATGGCCGCCGCCGGCCGGGTGACGGTCACCCTCTGCCTGGACCCCTCCTTGCGTCACCAAAAGCTGGGTGAAACGGAGCTTTTCCACTCCACGGCCGTGACCTGCCAGCGCCTGCGGCACCTGGCCCTGGCCACCGGGGTAAATATGGAACCCGACCTGGCCCTCCGGGGCACGCCGCCCCGCTTCCAGGCCGCCCCGGCCCTGGCCCACCTGGAGGCTTTCTTTGGCCGCTGGCCCCTGCAACCCTTTAACGGGCCCCCGGACGGCATCCGCCTGGTGGCCGCAGCCAACCGCCGGGTGGAAGTGGAGGCCGCCGCGCGGGAGATCCTGCGCCTGGCCCGGGACGAGGGCCTGCGCTGCCGAGAGATGGCCGTCCTGGTGCGCGACCTGGAGCCTTACCACGACCTTATCGTCAACATCTTCCGCGACTTGAACATCCCCTTTTTCATCGACCGCCGCCGGCCGGTGGGTCACCATCCCCTCATCGAGTTGGTGCGGGCCGCCCTGGAGACGGTGCTGGAAAACTGGGCCTATGACCCTGTCTTCCGCTACCTGAAGAGCGACCTGGTGCCCGTTGCCCGGCGCATAGTCGACCGGCTGGAGAACTACGTCCTGGCCCACGGTATCCGCGGCCGCCAGTGGCTGGATGAGCGGCCCTGGACCTTTAGATCCGGCCGTGACCCGGCAGCGGCTGCGGCGGCGCCGGTCGGGGGCCAGGCTGCTGGTGTGCCTGACAACCTGGACCCTGCCCTGGCGGCCCTGAACCGTTACCGGCGGGGGGCCACCGCCCACCTGCAGCGCTTGCACCGGGCCGTCCAGGGCCGGACCCTGACGGTGCGGGAGATTACCGCCGCCCTCTTTAACCTGCTCCAGGAGCTGCGGGTGCCCCGGATTTTGGCCGCCTGGCGCTGCCGGGCCCTGGCTACCGGGGAACTGGACGCCGCCCAGGAACACGAGCAGGTCTGGGACGGCCTCATGGACCTCTTTGATGAACTGATTACCGGCCTGGGGGATACCCCCCTGGGATTAGAAGAGTATGCCGCCATCCTGGATGCCGGTATGGAAGGGCTGAAGCTGCGTCTCATCCCCCCGGCCCTGGATCAGGTAGTGGTGGGTACCCTGGACCGCTCCCGCCAGCCGGAACTCCAGGCCGCCCTGGTCCTGGGGGTGGGTGAAGGAGTGCTGCCGGCGCGGCTGCCGGAGGATGCCACCTTCAGCGACCGGGAAAGGGAAGAGCTGCAGGCGGCCGGGTTGGAGCTGGCACCGACCGGCTCGCTGCGCCTTTATCATGAGGAGTACCTGGCCTACCTGGCCCTGACCCGCTCGCAACGCTTCCTCTGGTTGAGCTACCCCCTGGCCGATCATGAGGGCCGCGCCCTGGCGCCCTCTCCCCTGGTGCGCCGGCTGCGCCAGCTCCTGCCGCAGCTGCCGGAAGAGAGCGCGGGCCTGGATCTGCCTGGCGGCGCGGCCGACCTGGAATACGTCACCACCCCGCGGCAGGCAGCCGGTTACCTGGCCCGGCTCTCCAGCCATCACCAGGAACTGCCTCCCCTTTGGCAGGAGGTCTACCGCTGGCTGGCTGCCCATCGGGAGGCCTCCCGGTGGCTGGGGCTCCTACGGGGTACCGGCTATCGCAACCAGGTCGAACCCTTGGCCCCGGAAGTTGTCGCGCTCCTTTTTCCCCAGCCCCTGCATACCAGCATTTCTCGCCTGGAGACCTACGCCGCTTGCCCCTTCCGTTACTTCCTGGCCTACGGTCTGGGCCTCCGGGAGAGGGAAGTCTATCAGGTAGACCCGGCCGATATGGGCCAGTTTTATCATGCTGCTTTGAAACTCTTTGTCGAGGAATTACAGGCCCGGGGCCTTAACTGGGGCAGCCTTAGCGACCAGGAGGAGGCAGCCCTGCTGGACCGGGTGGTAGCCGCCCTGGTGCCGGCCCTCCAGCACGAGATCTTGAGCAGCAGCGCCCGTTACGGCTACCTGCGCCGCCAGCTCACCCGCACCCTGGAGCGGGTCCTGGGGGTCCTGGGCGAGCACGCCCGGCGGGGGGAGTTTCGCCCCCTGCTGGTGGAGGCCGCCTTCGGTCGCGGCGGGGAACTGCCGCCCCTGGAGCTGGAGGTCGCCCCGGGCCAGAGGGTGATCCTGGCAGGCCGGGTGGACCGCATCGACGTTGCTAATTTACAAGGGCAGATCTACCTGCGGGTTATTGACTATAAAAGCAGCCAGACGGATGTCAACCTGGAGCGGGTTTACTACGGCCTTTCCCTGCAGCTGCCCCTCTACCTGGAGGCGGCCCTGGCGGCGGCGCCCTGTTTGCTGGGCACGGCCGCCACGCCGGCCGGCATCCTCTATTTCGCCGTCCGCAACCCGGTAATCCGCCGGCGGCTGCCGGTGCGGGGGGAGGCCGAGGTGGCCAAACTCCACCGCCAGGAGTTAAAGATGCGCGGCCTGATCCTGGATGAGCCGGAAGTAATCCGCCTCATGGACCGAGAAGTGGAGCGCAACCCGGACCTGCTGCCGGTGCGCCTCAACAAGGACGGCCGCCCGCGCAAAGGTGCGCCGGTAACCGGCCGGGAGGAGATGGCTCTCCTCCTGAAGCTGGCCCGCGCCCGCGCTGCCGGCCTGGCCGCATCTATCCTCGCCGGCCGGGTAGACATCAGGCCCTACCGCCAGGGCACCAGGAGCGGCTGTGAGTACTGCCCTTATCACCCGGTGTGCGGTTTCGATTTACAGCTTCCCGGCCCGGCTTACCGCCGCCTGGGCGTACTGCAGGGGGAAGACTTCTGGCAGGCCGCCCGGCATTTGTTAAACCCTAGTTTATGAGACTATAGTTCGAAAAACGGAGCGGAAGCGGGGAAATAGGGGGAGGGTGGGGCCTGTCCCTTTAAGTGTGATTTAACTTCATCCTGGTAGAAGCCATTTTCGGAGAATCATGAAGGTGGTAGAAGTGGCCGAGAAAAGCCAACGCGAATGGACGCCGGAACAGCTGGCCGCCATCCAGACCCGGCAGGCCAACCTGCTGGTGGCCGCGGCGGCCGGGGCCGGCAAAACGGCGGTACTGGTGGAGCGCCTTATCCGCCGCCTGACGGACCCCGGGGCGCCCGTCAGCCTGGAAAATTTGCTGGTGGTGACTTTTACCGATGCCGCCGCCGCCGAGATGCGCCAGCGCATCGGCGCCGCCCTGGAGGAGGCCGTGGCCCGCCGGCCGGAGAACGAGGCTTGGCGGCGCCAGCTCCTGCTCTTGAACCGCGCCGCCATCAGCACCATCCACGCCTTCTGCCTGCGGACCTTACGCACCTATTTCTATCGTCTGGACCTGGACCCGGCCTTCCGGGTTATGGACCCGGCCGAGGCCGACCTGATGCAGCTGGAGGTCTTGGACCGGGTGCTGGAGGAGGCCTTCGCCGCCGAGCCTGACGGCGGCCCCATCACCGACCTGGCGGACGGCCTGGGGGGTCGGGGTGATGCGGCCCTGGTGGATCTGGTGTTAAAGGTTTGGGGCTTTACCCGCAGCCTTCCCTGGCCGGAGAAGTGGCTGGAGGATGTGGCGGCGGCGTATGACGTTCCTGCCGGCACCCCCCTGGCTGAGCTACCCTGGTACCGGGAACTCCAGCAGGCTATCGCCCTGGTTCTGGAGGAGGCGGCCTTTTACCTGGGGCAGGCCAGGGCCCTGGCGGCCGGCCCCGGCGGCCCGGCCGTCTACCTGGACTACCTGGAACGGGAAGAAAGAGAGGTACGGGAGCTCCGGACGGCTGTGAACGACCTTTCCTGGGAAGAATTCTGGCAGCGGCTGGCGGGGATCGACTTTGCCCGCCTGCCAGCGGTACGGCGGGAGAGCGTCGACCCGGAGCTGAAAGAGAGGGCCGCCGGTTACCGCGACCAGGCGAAGAAGCTCCTCCGCAGCCTGCAGCAGGAAGGCGACCGTGACGAAGATGCCATCAGGGATGAATTAGCCCGGGCCGGGACGACGGTGCAGGCCCTGGTCGGATTGGTGCGCCGCTTTGCGGCCGCCTACAGTAAGGAAAAGCGCCGCCGCAGCCTGCTGGACTTCAGCGACCTGGAACACCTGTGCCTGCAGGTTCTCCTGAACCCGGCGGCCCGGCCCGGCGAGCTGCGGCCCTCAGAGGTGGCCCTGGAGCTGCGCCGGCGTTACGAAGAGGTCCTGGTGGACGAGTACCAGGACATCAACAGCATCCAGGATGCCATCCTGACCCTGGTGAGCCGGCAGGGGGCCGCGGCTCCTAACCTCTTTATGGTCGGCGACGTCAAACAAAGCATTTACCGCTTCCGCCTGGCCAACCCGGAGCTTTTTCTGGCGAAGTACCGTACCTACCCGGCTTACAAAGGGGAGCCCTCCGTGGTGGCGAGCCGTACCTCCCGCTTCCCCCATCCATTTTTAGGGGAGGGATGGACGGACGGCGGTGAAAGGCCCGCCGGGGAGGAGGGCTCTGCTAGGCCAGTCGCTGGCCCGTTGGACCAGGAGGGCCGGTGCAATGGGGGGACGGCAGGAACCCCAGGCGTAGCTGCCAGCCCTGGCAGCCAGGGTCCCTGCCGCCGTATCCTGTTGAAGGCCAATTTCCGCAGCCGCCAGGGTGTGGTGGACGGGGTGAATTTCATCTTCCGCCAGGTGTTCTCACGCCAGGTGGGGGAACTGGAGTATAACGTCGACGCCGCCCTGGTAGGTCGGGCTGCTTACCCGGAAAACCCGGCGGCGGTGACACCGGCGGTGGAGGTCTATCTCCTGGAAAGGAAGGTTGAAGATGATGTTACCGCTCTAGATGTGGGTGAAGATTTACCTTCTCCGTCATCAACAGTCGGTGCCGGCGCCACCGGGCACCCCGGTGCCACCCTTCCGGACCGGTGGGATACTGCTTTACTGGCAGGGGGGCAGGGGAACGAGCCCGCCAGCAACGAGATCAGGTACGGGGGCGTTACCCCGGCGACAAGTTCAGGAACCCTAGATGTAGAGGATTTGACGGCCCTGGAGCGGGAAGCGCTCCTCGTCGCCCGGCGTATCCGGGAAATGGTTTGGGGCACCCAGGAACACCCAGGGCCGGAGTTCCAGGTCTGGGATACGGAAAAGAAGGCCTACCGGGATGTAACCTGGCGGGATATAGTCATCCTGTTGCGGGCGACTAAAGACCGGGCGCCCGTGTTCCTGGAGGCCCTGCAGCAGCACGGCATCCCGGCTTACGCCGACCTGGGCGGCGGTTACTTCGCCGCCACGGAAGTGGAAACCATCCTTTCCCTGCTGCGGGTAATTGACAACCCCCGCCAGGACATTCCCCTGGCAGCCGTCCTGCGTTCGCCCCTGGTAGGCCTGACGGCGGAGGAGCTGGCCCGCGTCCGCCTGGCCGCCCCGGGAGAGGACTTCTACACCGCCGTGGTTAAGACGGCCGGGACAGCCAATTGCTCAGCTTCCGGGGCCAGCGGTAAGGATATGGCCCCCGACCTGGCCGAGTATGGTGGCCCTGATGTAGCCGGCGCCCTAGTTTTTGAGGGCGACAGTAACTCCCCGGGAACTAGTCTGTCCGCCCGCCTGGCGAGTTTCCTGGCCCGCCTGGAACGGTGGCGCACCATGGCCCGCCGCCAGCCACTGGGGGATGTCATTTGGCAGCTCTACCGCGAGACCGGCTACCTGGAGTTTGCCGGCGGCCTGCCGGGGGGAGCCCAGCGCCAGGCGAATTTACGCGCCCTCCTGGACCGGGCGCGTCAATTCGAGGGCTTCACCCGCCATGGCCTGTTCCGCTTTTTACGCTTTATTGAGAGGCTGCAGCAGAACGAAGGCGACCTGGGCACGGCTCGCGCCTTGGGGGAGAATGAAGACGTCGTCCGGGTGATGAGCATCCACAAGGCCAAGGGATTAGAGTTCCCGGTGGTCATCGTCGCCGACCTGGGCCACGCCTTTAACCTGCGCGACCTCTCCGGAGATGTCCTCCTCCACGGCCACCTGGGCCTGGCGCCCCTGTATTTTGACACCGCCGCCGGCGTCAAATATCCCACCCTGGCTTACCTGGCTACGGCCCACCGCCTACGCCTGGAGGCTTTAAGTGAGGAGGCGCGTATCCTTTACGTCGCCCTGACCCGGGCGCGGGAAAAGCTGCTCCTGGTGGGTTCGGCCAGGGACCTGCCCCGCCGGGCGGCTTCGTGGTGCGCCGGCCTGGTGCACCACGAAGAGCATTTACCAGCTATGCTCATGGCCCGGGCCGGCAGCCACCTGGACTGGGTGGCCGCCGCCCTGGCCCGTCACCCTCACGGCGCCCCTGTGCGGGAGTTGGCCGGGGTAGAAGGGGGCTGTATTCTGGCCGACCCCTCCTGCTGGCGGGTGGAGGTGGTAAGGGGACCGGAAGTGGAAACCGGCCTCCCAGGAACGGCCGTAGGACTGGCTCCCTCTTGCCAGCAGTTAGACAGAGTGGTGGAGGTCGCAGAGGGTGATACCCGGCCTGTTAATCCCCTGGGAGGGGAACAGGGTCTGACTGGGGGGAAGGAACAGGAAGCGCAGATACCTATCGCTGCCGGTACCGCCGCCCCGGTGGCTCCGCCTGCTATACCCGACGTGAATGAAAATGAACCATCGTGCTGCCGGGCAGTTCCAGGTCCTTCTCCCGCTGGCGTCCGGGAAGTACCGCAGCCAGCGAGGGATATTCCCCGCCTGCAGCAGGAAGTAGACCGGCGCCTGGCCTGGGTCTACCCGCACCAGCCCCTGACGGCCCTGCCGGTAAAGCTGGCCGTCACCGAGCTCAAACGACGCTTTGATGTCTTTAATGAAAATGACGCCCCCGTACGTCCTGGTAGTGAGGCATCGGCCGGCCGGTTGCTGCAGACCAGCGCCTTTACCCGCCGGCCCCTCTTTCTCCAGGAGCAAAAGGGCCTGACGGCAGCCGAAAAGGGCACGGCGACCCACCTGGTCCTGCAACACGTTGACCTCAGCCGGCCGGTGACGGGGGCAAGCCTGGCCGGGCTGCTGCAGCTTCTGGTAGAGGAGGAGGTACTGACCCCGGAGCAGGCACAAGCCGTAGACCTGGGGGCCATCGGTGCCTTTTTTGCCGGCCCCCTGGGACGAAGGTTGCTTGACCGGCCGGACCGGGTGCGGCGCGAGTTACCCTTTTCCCTGGCCCTTCCGGTGGCCGAGCTCTATCCCCACCTGCCGGCAGCCATAACTACCGGGGAGATAACCATCGTCCAGGGAATCATCGACTGCCTGGTCGAGGAAGAGGGCGGCTTCTTGCTTCTGGATTTCAAAACCGGCAGAGTCCCACCAGATCCCCGAGCCGCCTATGGCGATCAGCTCTGGTTTTACAGCCGGGCGGTAGAGACTATTTTTAACCGCCCGGTAAAGGAAGCTCTCCTCTACTTCCTCGACGGTGGCAAGGACTATAGGGTGTGCATGACCTCGAAGTCGAAGGGCCGCAAATTTCGGCCCCGTGCGTCAGTACTGTGACCAGATAGTACGCATTGCCACCTCTGGTGATTTTATGTTATAATAACGACTGTTTCGGCAACAGTCGCGTCAAACCATCTAAAGGGTGATTTTATTTTGGCTAAAGGGCTAGACGATTTTAAAAATATTTCTTTAGCCTTACCCCTGTGGACCAGGGACTTTATCCTATTATCCCTGGCTAACCTTTTTGTTTTTACCGGTTTCCAGATGCTCATGCCTACCCTGCCTAAATATGTAGCCGCCCTGGGCGGCAATAGCCTGGTAGTAGGTTTTACCATTGGCATCTTCACTATTTCGGCGGTGCTGGTACGGCCCTGGCTGGGGCGGGAGATGGACCGCCGCGGCCGGCGGGGCATCTATCTCTTTGGCCTTTTGATTTTCGTGCTGGCGGTGCTGGCCTACTCCATGGCCACGTCCATTTTATTTTTACTGCTTTTGCGCCTTATCCACGGGGTAGGTTGGGGCGGTTCTACCACTGCTGGTGGGACTATGGTGACGGACGTCCTGCCGCCGCAACGGCGGGCTGAGGGGATGGGTTACTATGGCCTCTTTTCCAACCTGGCCATGGCCATTGCCCCGGCTCTGGGTTTAGCCCTTCTGGAGCAAACCAGTTTTCAGATACTCTTCCTGACATCGGCCGCCCTGGCCCTGGCCGCGGCCTTGGTAGTCAGCAGGGTAAAAGTACCGCCGGTAGCCGGCCAGGGTGGGTCGCCACCGGCCCTTTTTGAACCTCGGGCCTGGCGCCCGTCTTTGATTGCTTTTTTTCTGACCATCAGCTATGGTGGGGTGGTAACCTTTCTGACCCTCTACGCCGCCGAGCGCAACATTGCCAATATCGGGCTTTTCTTCACCTTTTATGCTGCGGCCCTCATGCTTATCCGGCCCTTCGCCGGTATGGTGGCAGACCGGAGCGGACCGGCCCCCATACTGATACCGGGCTTGCTGGCCACCGCCCTGGCCACCCTCCTCCTTTCCCTGGCCGGGAGTCTCCAGGTCTTTCTGATGGCGGGGGTACTTTACGGTCTGGGTTTTGGTTCTGTCCAACCTACCCTCCAGGCCATGGCCGTAGCCGATGTTGCCCCCAACCGCCGCGGCGCGGCCAATGGTACCTTTTTTTCTGCTTTTGACCTGGGGATCGGCCTGGGGTCTACTCTCCTCGGGGCGGTGGCCCAGTTTACCGGTTTTGCCGGTATGTATGCGCTGGCCTCCCTTTTTAGCCTGGGGGGGCTTATAGTTTTCCTACTGGGTCAAAGGAGAATAACTACTTGATTATGACCTGCTTATCACTCTATAAGGAAACCCCGGCTTTAGCCGGGGCTATGGTAACTGTTCACAGAATTACCCGCTGCGTCAGGGCCTCTAAGAACGCATCATCAGCCTTGCGGGAACGAATTTCCCCGCGGCTGGGGCGCTAAAACCACCTTAAACTTCATCACTATATATCTCGGCCAGGGTACGGGCATCCCGGGCCATTTCCTGCCGTAGCTCCGGTGGGGACATGACCTCCGCCCGGCCACCGAAACCCAGCAACCAGCGCTTGACTTCATGCAGGCCGCTGAGGTGCATTTTTAACACTAGGCCCCCATCGGGGAGTTCTTCCAGCGCCTGGCTGGGGTGCCACTGGCGCTCTTTGATCCAGCGTGCCTGTTCAGGCTGGAAACGAATAATCACTTCGTATACCCGGGGCCCGCGTTCTATCCCCAGGGAATGCTGCAGGTAAGCTTCAGGGGAGAAATCAGGCGCCATTTTAAATTTTTGCCCGGTCACCTGCCACTGCTGGATGCGGTCCAGGGCAAAGAGGCGTATTTCCCGGCGAAAATGGCAGTAGGCGATAACATACCAGGCGCCTTTATAAAAACGCAGGTGGTAGGGGTCGATTAAACGCCCGGTGACGGTATCCCGGCTGGCTGTATAATAAACAATATGTACCGAACAATTGGTCTGGATGGCCTGGCAGAGATCGCTGTAGACGGCGGCCAGCTTTTCGGCGTCACCCCTTAAAGTTTCAATAGCAAAGGAGATATCTTCATCCAGCAGGGCCAGGTCTACTGTTAATTTCTCGGGGAGCATAACTTTTAATTTAGTTAAAGCACCCTGGACTATCTGGCCGAAGGGGGTGCCGCCGAACTGGCTTAAGAGCCGCTGGCCCAGGTACAGGGTTAGGAGTTCACCTTCAGTCAGCCGTAAGGGCGGCAAGCTGAAGGTTTTTTCGTAGCGATAGCCCCGGTGCCAGTTGTCATAGACAATGGGCGCCCCGAAAGAATCCCGCAGGATCTGGATATCTCTTTCGATTGTCCGCGAAGAAACCTCCAGGCGCTCGGCGATAGCGGCCACGTTGGGGTAGCGGCCGGCGGCAATCCAGCGGTGGATGGTGTAGATGCGCGTCAGGGATTGGCGGCTGACACCGTCAATCCCGATTTTGTTTCTTTTAAGGACCAGGCTCACTAAAATCTCCTCCAGCTTATTTATTCGCGCTTGCTTAGCTTTTTCCTTTAGCGGGAAGAAATTCCTCCGCAATGAGATGTATTTCTATCGTTTGCTGGCGGCGGTATGCCGTGATGAGGGGTTCCGCATTATGGTATAATTTTGGTAGCCGGGGACAAAGGGAGAATAGTTGAACCCTGGCTATTTTCGAAGGCAGAAATTACTTTAAGGGTGGCAGTAACTATGACCGGTAAAGCCGATGTCCTTATACTTACCTCAAGTTACGGCGGTGGCCACCTTCAGGCCTCCCGGGCTTTGATGGAGGGTCTTCAGGCCCTGGCTCCCGATATGAGTTACGCCATTGTCAACTTTATGGCTGAAGTGAGCCCCTTGGCTAACCGCCTGGTGGAAGTCTCCTACCGTCGTGCCGTCATTCATGCCCCTTTTCTGTGGCGGCAGTTTTATCATCTCACTTCCCGTTACAACAACCCCACTTCCGGCTGGCAGTGCCAGTTGAACCGGCTGCTTCTTTTCTGGGCCCGTTCCCTCCTGGCCCTTTATCAACCCCGGGTAGTAGTCAGCACCTTTCCCGTGCCCGCCGGGGTGATGGGGGAATTAAAAAGGCGCTATCTCATGAGCTTGCCCCTGGTAACCATTATTACTGATCAAACTGTCCACAACCAATGGTTACACCCGGCCACCGATCTCTACCTGGTGGGTTCGGAGTATGTCCGGCGCCAGCTGGTTTACCGGGGAATAGAACCGGAAAGGATAGCCGTTACTGGTATTCCTATCAGCCCGGCTTTTGCCGCCAGACGGGCTCCTTTGTCTACCAGGTCGGAGCTGGGACTCGATCCGCATTTGCCAGTGGTCCTAGTGATGACCGGGGCTGAAGGCATGCTTCCCCAGGCTCCGAAGTTGTGCCGCCACCTGGCCTGTTTACCCTCCCCGCGCCAGGTTGTAGTTATATCCGGGCGCAATACAAGCTTACGGACAAAGGTAAAAGCCGAGGTCGATGGCTGCCCGTGGCCCGTCCTGGTCCTGGGTTTTGTCAATAATGTCGAGGCCTGGATGGCGGCTGCCGACGTACTGGTAGGTAAAGCCGGCGGCCTGTCTACTTCTGAAGCCCTGGCCAGGGAACTGCCCATGGTAATTATCCGTCCTATACCCGGCCAGGAGGAAGCCAATACGCGTTTTCTGACCCGGGCAGGGGCCGCCCGGCGTGCCCGGGATGTGCATGAGGCTGTAGCTATGACCGAAGAGATATTACAGGACCCGGAGATTGCCCGGGCTATGCGCCGGTCCGCTGCCGGCATCGCCCGCCCCAGTGCTGCTTACGAGGCAGCCGCTATGGTATTGGCCCTGAGTAAAGAAAGTTATGGATCTACCCTGGTAGCTAACTAAACCTCTGAGCTATTCTATCCGGCGCAGCCGATTACCTCACTACCCCGGCCACCATCACCGCCCGCCGTCCCTGTGAGCCATTCTATTCTGAACGGCCGGTTGCTTTCGAATCAGGCTACCGATTCAAGTACAAAAGACGCAGGCCCAGGAGGCATTCCAGCGTGGCCAGTCGCATCTGAATAGAGTAACTGTCCAGGTGCAAAAAGATGCATCCCTGGAGGTTGTCAAGTGCAGTCAGTTACATCCGGAAGTAGTGTGGGTAGTTGTAACTGGCCTTTACCAAGGAAATAACTCGCCCTGTCATTTTCATTCTTCTGCTGTGCTACCTGGCGGCATACGCGCCTTTGCATACCTTCAGTATAAACCTCCATTAGCGCCCCCAGTCTCTTTTTTATACCCCTCTGGGCCCTAAATTTCGTAGATAATTTTTTGGCAAACATATGTACCCGACAGTATTTGGCGGTGGTGAGGATTATATTAGAAACAGGCCCGGTGGGAATGGGTAAGAAGAGGAGGGGATTTGGGTTTTGCCCGAATCAGAAGAGGGTAAGGGGTCAAAGGATAAATTTAAAATCATCTTTCGTTGACCGTGGGGTGCAGAATATGGGTTGTACGAAATACCCATTACAGTTAAAAGACGACACTGAAAGAAGGATATTCCATGATCATGTCGAAAGAAGATATAACGATTTTATATAGAGGTGGAGCTGGGGGCTATGGTTGGTTTAAAAAGGGGTGAAAGTGGAATTATAAGGCACCCAAAACGGCAATTAATGCAGCACAAGGCTTATTTTGGAGGTGATTAACCTGCGTTTACTAATCATCCTCGAGCCAGTAAAGGAAGGGGGGCGGGAGCTAACCATTCCCCTCGACTTTCGTCGCTATTTTATTTCGCTGCTCAAAACCCTGGCGGATACTTCATTCCTTGCCCAACGGTTTACCCTGGCAAAACCGGGCTATAGTCCCTATGTATTTTCAGTGGGGTTCACCCGGATTACGGCTTTAAATACCCCTAGAAACAAAATGACCTGCCGGCCACCACTTTTTATGACCATTTCCACCGGTATTTTCGATGTAATGACTGCTCTGGTGAATGGAGCCGTTGCTTTAAAAGGCAAAGAGACAGTCCTGGGATTGTACTTAAAAGATGTGCTTCTCCAGCCATTAAAGCAAATCCAGAGTTCGACCCAAAAGTTTCGTTTCCAGAGCCATGCCATCTTGAGAGGTCCCAGTGGTTATATTGATGGCTCGGATGTAGAAGAAATGGAGGAAGCCATTAATACCCACCTTTATAAGCGTCATGGTTTTTTGGTTAAAGAATATCACTTGGAAAAAATTAGACTTAATCCCATTCGCGTGATAACCCCATCTAATTATTATAAAGGAGTCTGTTTTCACTATGGTGGGGAGTTGACCACTATCCAGGGTCACATTCATTTACAGGGGAACCAGGAGACTTTGCAGTTTCTTTATGATTACGGTTTGGGAGTCAGGACAGGCCAGGGTTTCGGCCTGCTGGAGGTGGACAACTAAGCTATGCAAGATGTAGAGATTTATCCTGCCTCCTGGTACTACAATGCCTGCGTCCAGGGGTTTCTGGAGGTATTGGCATGGGGTTTGGGTAACGAAGGTGAAGAAATAATAACTGAACAGATTTTACGAAGTGATGGCCGGGCCGTTATTCCCGGAGACCTGATGACTGCGGCCTTCAGTCCCCGGTGCATACCTTATGAAGGACCTCCCCTGAAAGAAGTGCCGGAAAAATTACCCATTTTGAAAAGGATCGGTTGGTGGTGGATAGAAAAAAGCTTTAAGGAGGGTTTTATTTCTAATAGTAATAAAAACAGAAAGGATAATAATCCAACTGATGAAGAAAAGATTAATATGGTTTTTGGAAGGTTATTCCATTTCAAAAAGGGCTATTATCCTAACTTAGCCAATCTAGCCCATCTCAAAAGTGTTAAGAGTAAAGTGGAATTCTTGAACTTATGGTTTGACGTGGAGCGTATCGATACATTAAAAAAGGCAACATGTAGCTTTTGTGGTCAAAAGATTGAGCTAAATAAAATCGACAATATTTATAGCACCTTTTTTTTACTACCGATGTCAATTCATCTCGGCAATAGTTACGAAGAATTTCCTAACCTTTTTTGGGATGGAACACCTAACCTTATTATGTGCAAACAATGTCGTTCCTATTTTTTATGTTTTCATCTGGTGAGCAAGAATGGTTTTTTCATTAATACAGATTCCTTATTAGTTAACTGGTATTTGAATCATCTCCTTGCTGGAAAGATCGATAGCGATTACCATCAATCAATTTTAAATGCTTTGCAGTACAACCGTCAATTAAGAAATGCCATAAGTAGTTGGGGATTACAGAATACGGAGATATTGTTATTCGGACCAAAAGATGTGAGATATTACCCCATCTCTGCAAGACTTGTCCGGCTTTTGCTTATACCTCAGGTAGCTACATTAATAGGGCGGATTCATAAAGATACTAAACTTCCGTCCGCCGTAAACATAGTTTGGGAGATCATTCTTCAAGAGCGTTTTGATTATCTACCAATTGTAATTTTCAAGTCCTTGAGGGCACAGCTTACTGGAAAAAATAAAGAAAAAGATCCAGAAGTTATTTTCTCTAGTCAAAAGAACGACTGGCCGGTGAATAACCTTATTCAACTTTATTTTACCATAAAGCAGCAAATAGCTAATAATAAAGGTGGTGCAATTATGGGCAATATTAACTTAAGAGAAATCCGGCAGGAGGCAAGGAGGGCTCCTTTAGATTTGAATACCAATACCGGAAAAAATCTGGCCTATCGTTTAATGGAATTGACTAGATTAAACAAAAAGACAGAGGTTTATCACTTACTTTTAAGATTATATCTTTCCAGCGGCACTAAGCAACAATTCCCTGTTCCCCTGGCCAGGTTGTTTGAAACTAATGACAGTGAGTCGTTTAAGGCCGGTATTTATGCCTTCATTGCTGGGTTAAGTTGCTCTGATACTCAAGAAGACAGTTAACCGTATCAATTTATTATTTGAAAGGAGTTGCACATTTAATGAAGACCAAAGGGATAACGGCAACAGTTATTTTTGAGAGTGCGGCTGTCAACCGCGATGAAAAGCTGGCAGGTAATATTACCTCAATAAAGAAACTATCACGTTTCGATGGTACTTATTCCTTCTTGAGCAGGGCGTTTATGAGGCACCATATGTTTGTCACTTTCAAGTATCTATTTGATTGGAAGGATGCTCCGACTGTAATTGCAAAAGAAGTGATCCAACATGATTTCCCGAAAGCCAACATTGTTGAATATCCCGAAATTGATTTCTTCGGTTTTATGAGAACAGAAGATAAACAAAATAAGAAGAAAACTCAACAAGAAAAGACTGAAAACGGGGGAACTAAAGACCAAAATGATAGTAATAAAAATAGTACTATTATCCGCAAAGCTCCGCTAGGCATTACTAAAGCAATTTCCATAGAAACCTGGCAAGGCGATATGGCCTTTTATGCTAATCATGATATGGTCCGAAGAGCAACGCTTGATGGGTATAGTGCCGATCCCAATCCTTTTCAAAAAGAAGAGCACTATTCTTTTTACCGTTTATCCTTCACCCTAGATCTTTGCCGTTTAGGTTATCAGGATATCTGTATAGTTGGTGAAGATAATCTTAAGGCATTTATAAATTGGTGGGAGAAGTATTCGGATATCTTATCATCGGAAGACAAGGAAGGGTTGATGGAGAGTTTAGATGATCTAGGACGGTCGGGTTGTTTTCCTCAAGAAATGATATGGCGTAAAATCTCGAAGTCGAAGAAAAGTGATAAAGCACAGGGCTTTGTAGGATTTCTAAAGGACAATAAAGCGGCAAAGAATAATAAAATGGCTAGAGTTGCCTTTGTACTCAGTAAATCCAAGCGCCACGAACGTATAAGACAATTCTTAACCGTACTCAAAAATGGCTTTATTGTCCATTCTGGTACGGAGGATTATGGCATGGTACCGTTATTTATTATTCTAGGAAATTTAAAGGTACCAGCACCTATTTTCAACAGCGAGGTTAGATTAAAGGATGGCAAAATTGGGGCCGAGCCTCTAAATAGGGCGCTCAAAAATGATTATTTATTGGAGGCCTGGTATGATGGCGATTTACCAGTTGACGGAATTTTAACGGGTGATGCCCTTAAAAAATGGGATAGCGTAGACGCTGTATTAAAGGCGATAAACGAAAGGGAAAAATCCGAGATAGCACCGGGGGTTGAAGAGTAATGGTTACCGAAGCAAATGGAACTCTATCGGTTTTCCTGCTGCAATTGAAGGCCCCGACAGCTCATTTCCGGGTTATCCATAGCAAAAATCCCCTAAAAACCTATCCCCTTCCCCCTTATTCCACGGTTATAGGTCTGCTGGCTAATATCCTGGGCGATGAAGCTAAAATCGCTGCGCTGTTGACGGGCAGATTGGCCCTGGGGATCCTGGCTCAACATGAGTATTTGACCAAGGAATATACCTGGCTACGTAATATGAGCCCAAGCGCCCATAAAAACCGGTTTTTTTCCGTCTATAACCGCCAATGGCAGGAAACCCCGGAACATCCCGGCGGCCAGAGCCCGGTTGTGGTTGAGGTTTTAAATGAAGTAAAGGTTTATATCTATCTCTACCATCATAATGCCGCTATAGTCGCTTCCCTGCAAGAAAACCTCAGCCATCCAGAAAGATGGCTGAGCCATCTGCACCTGGGCCGCGCTGAAGATTGGGCTATGGTAGACAAGACGACTGTATTGGAGCTCAGGCCTTCAAATACCGCCTCCGATCTCCAGAAGGCCTGTGACTATTACCAGTGGATGCCTGCACCGATTAAGGCCTATGGGTTGGGCGATCTGCTTGCAACTAACGATTATACCAGCCTCTACAATAAAATGCAGGGCAATGTTATGCTGGTAACTTCCCTTTATAAACGGGTCCCGGTACCTTATGAGAGCGGCAGGAAAGGTCTGATCCGTAACTTTACCCACATCCCGGCCCGCCTCTGTTGTAGCCAGGTTCCTTTCCTGGATAACTTTAACTTACCGACCTTATTGGTAGACACGGAACTGAAGACCCCGGTTTACATGGCAGCAATAGATTGCGGAGCGAAGGGGATGGTCACCGGTGTCAATGACGATGCTGGCTAAAAGTAATGGCGTAAGCTTAACGAAACATACCGCCGATGTACTGGCGGCGGTCGAGGTTTTGCGGGAAAGGTTGAATGGCCAAGTACCCGATGAGTGGTGGCTTGGTTTACTGTATGCTGCTTTGCTCCACGATTTGGGCAAAATTGATCCTGCTTTCCAGGAACGGTTAACGAAGGCGGGGACGAGAAAAAGGAATGGCGGCGTATTTGAGGGCAAGCCTATGGAAGCGGCGAAACCTGATATACCCCATAGCATCTTTTCTTTCTTTTTTATCAGACCGGAGCGCTTTGCTTTTGCAGACCCCTACTTTGCCCATACGGTAATTTCCGCCGTTGTTTTTCATCACTGGCGGGAGAGCTTTCCAGATTACTTGCTGGGTAATCAGGAGTACCGTATCAAGGAAAAGGCCCAGGAATTGAAGAAAGGCAGGCAAAACTGGGTCCAGTGGAGTCAAGAACTTTTTACCGAACTTGCTCTTTTAGCCAAAAAATACGGCTTGGATCCGGCAGTAATGGGTCTTAACAATACCCTGGTAGATTATCTTTCTTTTAATTCGTTGGGTGCGGCCGGGCTCCTTATACCACCCTACACCCTAGTATACCTTCCGCAACAGATTAAGGCCAGGGTTGCCGGCGAGGAAAAGAGGGACAGAGCTAGAATCTTTATTGCCGGCAACCTCATGCGTGCTGACCACTTTGCTTCCATGATAGAGGATAGCAGGACCGGGCTGGATATGGATGCTATTGAAACGGGGCGGATGTTCACCAGCAACGAAATCGGGGAATGTTTATACGATAGGTTTGGTCAGCGTGATTACTGGCAAAGGATATTTTTTATTAAGCATCCGCAACTGGCAGGCAAGAACCTGGTGCTGGTGGCACCGACAGGATATGGGAAGACCGAGTTTGCCTACCTGTGGGGAGCAGGTAAAAAGAATTTCTTTATCCTGCCTATGCGAGTAGCAGTCAATAAGATATGGCAACGCACCAGGGATATCGTTAATGAATTGGGGGGCAGGGGTGATGACTGTGTAGCTCTTTTGCATGGTGATGCTGCCCTACAACTCTTTACCAGCTACCGCTCCCGGGGCGACCTGGATAGTGAAGGTAATACCCGTAAGGCTATGGAACTGGCCCGTCATTTGTCCAGGTCTTATATTATCGCTACAGCTGACCAAATTGCCCCGGCGGCCCTTAGATATCCCGGTTACGAACGGATCTTTGCCGCTCTTATGAATGGGGTGCTGGTTATCGACGAAGTCCAGGCCTATGACCCCAGGGCCGCCGCCATTATGACCCACCTGGTACAGCAAAACACTTATCTGGGTGGTTGTAACCTCATTATGACGGCAACCCTGCCACCCTTTATCCGTGAAGAACTTACCAAACGCCTGAACCTATCCGATGACCAGGTTATACGCCTTATTGATGAGCCGGAATTTCAGGGGGGTGCTTCATCTTGTCGCCACCGCCTGGGCTTTATAATCCATGCAGGCGATTTTGCTACCGCTGTAAAGGAAATTATCCTGGCTGCTACCAGGGGTAAAAAGGTCCTGGTAGTCATGAACACCGTGAAGGCAGCCTGTAAAGTTTTCGATGCAATTCAGGCGGGACTACGACATGAGCATCTGGATATTAAGACAGCCCTTCTTCATTCCCGCTTTACTATAAGCGACAGGAGTAAGCGGGAACAATTGGTGTTTGAATATATGCCCAATATGGTTCAGCGGGATCCAGGTCCCTGCATTGTTGTGGCTACTCAAATTGTGGAGGCCTCGCTGGATTTAGATGCGGATATTCTTTTTAGCGAACCCTCACCTTTAGACAGTATGATCCAGCGGATGGGACGGGTTTTCCGCCGCTACGCCCGGGAATTGGGTGATTTCGCACCTGCTGAGGCCAATGTCATTATCATGATCGATGCAGGTAATAAAGGGCGTAAAGATAATTCCATTTCAGATGAAACTACTCTGGATAAAAAGAAGAAGCAAAGAAACGATGTCCAACTGGCTTCAGGACTAGGAAGGGTCTACAATAGAGACCTGATGGCTCTTTCCCTGGTAATTATTCTAATGGCTATGGAGGGGCAGGAATATAACTTAAAGGAGATCCCGGAAAAACTGGCAACTAAGCCGTGGCAGGAGTGTTTTAAGAAAAAGAAAGGGAAAACAGGTGAAATTAACCAGCAGCTGGTGGAGATTATTCAAAGGGTTAACGGGAAAACTTTATGCTTAACGGAAAAGCAAAAGCAGAATTGGATTGAATTAACCTACGGGACCCTGGATAAGATGCGCCAGAATGAGAAACTGGCTATAGACGATTATATTAAGACTTTTGTGGAGACCCTGGCGACCCTTGATCACGGTTATTGTTCCGACCGTAAAAAGGACGCTGAAAGGCTCTTCCGGGACGTAAGTGATGTAACCGGTATTCCCGTAGAAAAAGAGGAAGAATTTTATCAGCGGATTCGGGCTTGGCTTGCCGGCAAAAAGATTGCGGATCTAAATTTTTTGGAGCTTAATGTTGACATCCTTCCCGAGTTTACCGTCAGTTGTTCTTATTACTCGACATCCAACGGGGAAAAGCTCAAGGATTTAGATCTTGATGCCATGCTTCCTCCAGATAGCGGTGATGGGGACCTGGCTAAGGTCAGGGATAGATTGGAAAGGTGGTTAGATGGGATATTCATTCTGGATCTACCTTACGACCAGGTTAAGGGGTTAGTGTTACAAAATGAATAGTGATTTAGCCAGCGAAGTACGAGCGGCCAGCATTACTGGTACCATGGTGGCTTATTATTATATCTGTCACCGGAAGCTATGGCTTTTTGCAAAAGGTCTTAACCTGGAGAACATATCAGGCAACCCTGATGTAATCAAAGGTAGGGTGTTGCATGAGAGTAGATTCCAGCGTGAGAGCCATAAAGAAATTAGTTTTGATACTGTTAAAATCGATTTCTTACATTACGGTGACCAGGTTTACGTTCACGAGGTCAAGAAAAGCAAGAAGTTCGAAGAGGCCCACACCTGGCAGCTGAAATATTATATATACCTGCTGCAAAGTAAAGGCGTTAATTGTTCCTCGGGGGTAATTCATTACCCGGCCAGTATGCGTAAGGAAGAAGTATATTTTTCTTCAGAGGACCAGGAGCATTTGGAGCAGGCCCTGGCCGGGATAAAGGCTGTCCTTAATGAGCGGGTACCTAAGAAAAAAGGCGGCCGTAGGATCTGTTCCCGTTGCGCTTATTTTGATTTCTGTTATGTTTGAAACAGCAGACTAATTTCTATTTCGATATGGTGAGGCGGGAAGACCTCAATGAGCAGGACATACTATGTGTTTTCTCCAGGGCGTCTCCAACGAAGGGATAACACCCTGGCTTTAGAGTTTCAAGGAGAGCGACGGGTGATACCGGTTGAGGATGTTGATCATATTTATTGTTTTTCCGAACTTGACCTGAATACCAGGCTTTTGGATTTTCTAGCGCAAAAACAAATTTGCCTTCATTTATTTAATCACTATGGTTATTACTCGGGTAGCTTTATTCCTCGAGAAAGCCAATTATCTGGGTTTCTCCTGGTAAAACAAGTGGAGCATTACCTGGATCCTGGTAAACGACTGGTGTTGGCTAGGACTTTTGTCACAGGGGCACTGCATAATATTCGCCGCAACCTGGAGAAAAGGGAATATGAAGATACATGTAAGAAGCTGGATGAAATTAAGGAAGGCATCAGTAAAACAGCGTTTATTGATGAGCTGATGAGTTTGGAGGCCCATGGCCGCAAGGCCTATTATGATCGCTGGGAAGAGATTACCGGCTGGGAATTTAGCAGTCGTAGCAAACGCCCGCCGGGCAATGCCTTAAATGCCCTTATATCCTTTGGCAATGCCATGATGTATACGACAGTTTTGAAGGAGATATATCGTACTGCTTTAAACCCGACTATTAGTTATCTACATGAGCCCTCAGAAAGGCGATATTCTTTATCCCTGGATATCGCTGAGATATTTAAGCCCGTCTTTGTCGATAGGATCATTTTCCGGTTAATTAACCTGGGCATGATCAAGGAAAACCATTTTGATACAAATGTTAATTCTGCCTACCTCACCGAAGAAGGAAGAAGGATTTTTGTCAAAGAGTTTGAGGAGACCATGGAAAAGACCATTTTACATCGCAACCTGAAGAGGAATATTCGTTATAAAAGCTTGATACGGTTGGATCTCTATAAGTTAATTAAGCATCTCCTTGGTGAGGAAAGCTATTCCCCTATGAAGGTGTGGTGGTAATATTAGAGTAATTCTTGTTTACGATATTAACACGGAAGACAATGACGGTAAACGGCGGCTATTGAAAATCATGAAGACCAGCCGAAAATATCTTTCTCATGTACAGAAATCAGTTTTCGAGGGCGACATTACTGAGGGGCAAATTACTTTGCTTAAGAAGGAGGTGCTGGGCATAGTTAATAAGGGAAAGGATTTTGTTATTATTTACAGTCTTAAAGACGGTGTTAAGTTAAATCGCGATATCTTAACTGATACTCCAGATCCCACCAATAATTTTCTGTAAGCTGTCGATAGTTTGCAAAACCGGAGGTTTGACGCAGGATTTGGTTTTAAGCTACTCAAACCTAAGGTGGGACAACTATTTTTTTGCAGTACCAATCGGCCATAGAGGAATCTGAACAAGCATGGGCAGCTTATTGTTTAATCAAGAGTACATGTACCAATCGGCCATAGAGGAATCTGAACTCTGCGCCGGGGCCTTTGATACCGTCGTATTGCAGGGTACCAATCGGCCATAGAGGAATCTGAACATCATGGTTTGCGGGTCCAAGCACCTTTGCGCCACGTACCAATCGGCCATAGAGGAATCTGAACTCAATTTCCTGCACGTAAGCAGCGCGGGTCAAATCTAGTACCAATCGGCCATAGAGGAATCTGAACTGCCTTCCGGCTGGTTCGCTTTGGCGCAGGTATACGGTACCAATCGGCCATAGAGGAATCTGAACGGATACTTCTTACGCCTGGCACGGGACGAAAAGCGTGTACCAATCGGCCATAGAGGAATCTGAACTTCCGTCACGACCTGCCGGAATTCCCGTGCCTCATGTACCAATCGGCCATAGAGGAATCTGAACGGCAGACCCAAATAGGGCTACTTCTATCCGGCCCAGGTACCAATCGGCCATAGAGGAATCTGAACATAGGCCATCCATCCAGCAAAACGACCGAAGGGGAGGTACCAATCGGCCATAGAGGAATCTGAACCTTTGACATTTTTACCTCCTTTTGTCCCTACCGCTGTACCAATCGGCCATAGAGGAATCTGAACGAATAAGCGGTGGATGGTCATGACGGTGTTCCAAACTGTACCAATCGGCCATAGAGGAATCTGAACCAGAACCCGGCAGGCCGTGTCCTATGAACCGGCTGGCGTACCAATCGGCCATAGAGGAATCTGAACGGGTTATCCGGGGCTTTTTGCGCAGGCCCTCGTAGCGTACCAATCGGCCATAGAGGAATCTGAACAATCTTCCAGGGCCAGCTTGCCCTTGGCCTTCTTGTCGGGTACCAATCGGCCATAGAGGAATCTGAACCTTCCTTGGATAACGGTAACATCATCACCGACGGGTACCAATCGGCCATAGAGGAATCTGAACGCCTACCGGCACCATGACGATCACCCTGGCTCCCCGGGTACCAATCGGCCATAGAGGAATCTGAACGGCCGAAAAACGGTTCTGGGAGGAACACATTCTGCCGTACCAATCGGCCATAGAGGAATCTGAACTTATCAACTAATCGAAAATAAAAAAGTTAACCCTTCAGTACCAATCGGCCATAGAGGAATCTGAACGGTCTTAGCCTGCTCGTCCGGCATGTCCACGATTTCGTACCAATCGGCCATAGAGGAATCTGAACATGTAAGGCGGCGGGAGTTATCCCGCTATTCTTATAGTACCAATCGGCCATAGAGGAATCTGAACTTGCTCATAACGCGTACAATCCTAATAACGTTGCCATGTACCAATCGGCCATAGAGGAATCTGAACTTGGGTGCTTGGCGAAAACGTTACTGGAATCATCAAGTACCAATCGGCCATAGAGGAATCTGAACAGGGGAATATTATGGTCATCCGTGAGGAAGAAGGAGGTACCAATCGGCCATAGAGGAATCTGAACACTGCCGCACTGGGCGGCCACAGGTTATCCAATCGAAGTACCAATCGGCCATAGAGGAATCTGAACTTCGCAGCCAAAATGGTGGACTTGCAGGTTCTCGGTAGTACCAATCGGCCATAGAGGAATCTGAACCCCAAAGATCCTTGAGAAACATTTTAATCATATAGCGGGTACCAATCGGCCATAGAGGAATCTGAACTCAAATACTTATACTTATAATAGTACTGGTACAAGTGTACCAATCGGCCATAGAGGAATCTGAACACAAAGTTACTTGAAAGGCCGCCTTTCGCTCCGGGCGTACCAATCGGCCATAGAGGAATCTGAACGGGCATCGATTAAATCGTCATGGGCGGATCGTGGATGTACCAATCGGCCATAGAGGAATCTGAACGCTAAAAAAGCGATAGCCTATCGGTCAGGGATAAAGCGTACCAATCGGCCATAGAGGAATCTGAACCTGAAAAAAGCAGGTAGGTTCGCGCTAACGGAATAGTACCAATCGGCCATAGAGGAATCTGAACTTGTCACATTGAAAACCTGCACCCCGGTTGCCAGCAGTACCAATCGGCCATAGAGGAATCTGAACATAGCACTTCTGCCAGGGTAGTCTTGCCTACGCCGTGTACCAATCGGCCATAGAGGAATCTGAACTAGCGATAGCGTCGTTAATATGGCTTTTGGGCAGGTACCAATCGGCCATAGAGGAATCTGAACTCAACATGGTGGACCACTTGCCCTGCATTTTCCCCGGTACCAATCGGCCATAGAGGAATCTGAACTCACACACCCACCCCCGTTATTATTGCAAGAATAAGTACCAATCGGCCATAGAGGAATCTGAACAATATGCGGATATGTGTCGCCTTCCAGGAAGGAAGCAGGTACCAATCGGCCATAGAGGAATCTGAACTAGGGATACTGCAATATTAATGGAGTTATAAAAGCCAGGTACCAATCGGCCATAGAGGAATCTGAACGGAAAAATCTTTCCTGGCTTTCTAAATTTATGCTTGTACCAATCGGCCATAGAGGAATCTGAACTTTTTTATAGACCAGTCAGCAAATGCATCAGCAAAATGTACCAATCGGCCATAGAGGAATCTGAACTGCCTATAAGGCAATCGCTCCTACTGCTGGTGTAGAGTACCAATCGGCCATAGAGGAATCTGAACGCGGCTATTTTAGTTGCTCCTGAAGTTATGCCTTATGTACCAATCGGCCATAGAGGAATCTGAACATTCGTGCCTGTATTTATACGAAATGGCAAGGTTTTGTACCAATCGGCCATAGAGGAATCTGAACGCTGGAGAAAGGCCCGCGGTCTGGCATCGAACAGCGTACCAATCGGCCATAGAGGAATCTGAACAACGGGGATACGGGTGGGAAACTAATCCTTGGGTATGTACCAATCGGCCATAGAGGAATCTGAACTTAGTTATATGCCATACCCTGGCCGGTACGACTTAGTACCAATCGGCCATAGAGGAATTTGAACTCTTATCATGGTTAGCCAGATACCAGGCTTTTTCGTTGGTACCAATCGGCCATAGAGGAATCTGAACAACTGCAACCGCCGCCACTCGGTCATAAACCGCCCCACGTACCAATCGGCCATAGAGGAATCTGAACACTGGGGTGATAGCATGATCACTCCAGGCATTTTAAGTACCAATCGGCCATAGAGGAATCTGAACCAAAATTTGAGAAAACCAGATGATGTCAACTACTCGTACCAATCGGCCATAGAGGAATCTGAACTGGCATACAAAGGCATCCCCGTCCGGGGTTTATAGGGTACCAATCGGCCATAGAGGAATCTGAACAATATGACCGCAACAAGGTGGAGATACATTTCCCGGTAGTACCAATCGGCCATAGAGGAATCTGAACGGGGCTGTATACTAATGTCGGCGTGGCCAGGGAGCTGGTACCAATCGGCCATAGAGGAATCTGAACTAGTAATCCCAGAAACATTGCGCCTATGATTTCCATGTACCAATCGGCCATAGAGGAATCTGAACGGGTATCCGATCTCCCGGCGGCGGCATGTTCGGGGAGTACCAATCGGCCATAGAGGAATCTGAACTCTTACAAGCTATACGGTATAATTTTGATGCCTTAAGTACCAATCGGCCATAGAGGAATCTGAACCGCCGGGGCAAAACTGGGCAAAGGTAGCGCACTCATCGTACCAATCGGCCATAGAGGAATCTGAACGGCAACAACAACCAGGTACTGGCCAAAGGCGCAGCGTACCAATCGGCCATAGAGGAATCTGAACAAGAACTTCCGTCAAAATTGTTAACCTGAATTGGCAGGTACCAATCGGCCATAGAGGAATCTGAACGAGCCAGATGTGCTCGCCTTCCCAGGGATAGGCCATGTACCAATCGGCCATAGAGGAATCTGAACCGTAAAATGAGCGAGTCAAGAATGCCGAGAAAACCAGTACCAATCGGCCATAGAGGAATCTGAACGCCCAGGCCGGCATGCTGTCTCCAGCTACGCCGTCTGTACCAATCGGCCATAGAGGAATCTGAACTACTCCAGATAATTTCTGGCAGGTGTGGATCTCAGAGTACCAATCGGCCATAGAGGAATCTGAACCAGCACCGACGGGGTAAATAACGTCCTGGCTATACGGTACCAATCGGCCATAGAGGAATCTGAACCGACGTGGCAGACCGTCTCGTAATCGTGCTGTTGCGTACCAATCGGCCATAGAGGAATCTGAACGGGGTAACGGCAACACTGATACCCTTTTTTATCGTGGTACCAATCGGCCATAGAGGAATCTGAACCGGGTATTATGACCGCATCGAACCCGGCGAACAAGTACCAATCGGCCATAGAGGAATCTGAACCGGGTATTATGACCGCATAGAGCCCGGCGAACAACTGTACCAATCGGCCATAGAGGAATCTGAACGGTGAATATAAAGCAAAAGATTATGAAGAGATAATAGTACCAATCGGCCATAGAGGAATCTGAACCTGCGCCGGACATCGATAGCCCGGTAAGCCGGTTCCGTACCAATCGGCCATAGAGGAATCTGAACGGTGAATATAAAGCAAAAGATTATGAAGAGATAATGTACCAATCGGCCATAGAGGAATCTGAACCGGCCAGCGGGCCGCAGGTAAGCGTCACTACAGGAGTACCAATCGGCCATAGAGGAATCTGAACTGAAACAGTTATTACTTCAAGGACGAGGTATATTAAGTACCAATCGGCCATAGAGGAATCTGAACTGATCCAGGACGCCCTTGCCGACGAGGAAAAGGGCGTGTACCAATCGGCCATAGAGGAATCTGAACCCCCACTGGGGGATTATGATATCGAACTCCTCTGCAGGTACCAATCGGCCATAGAGGAATCTGAACCGGTGCAAGACGGCGTAGCCGGAGACAGCATGCCGGTACCAATCGGCCATAGAGGAATCTGAACTGAACATCGCCGAAACTGGATCAGCGGGACCTATTACGTACCAATCGGCCATAGAGGAATCTGAACCCCAGAAGGTCTGACTATTGGCCGTAAGGCTGCCAGTACCAATCGGCCATAGAGGAATCTGAACTTCACCTGGCCCCTTTCATATTCTCGGACTCAAACAGGTACCAATCGGCCATAGAGGAATCTGAACTTCCCGGCGTTTCGACGTATATGCACCATTCCGGCGTACCAATCGGCCATAGAGGAATCTGAACTCGTTTTTGCCTTCTAAATCGCTTTCTTCGCCGCTTGTACCAATCGGCCATAGAGGAATCTGAACGTAAATCGCCGTCGTTCCCCACCTGGAATTCCCCATGTACCAATCGGCCATAGAGGAATCTGAACAGTATTGCGCTAACGGCATCGTCATTTTTGACCACGTACCAATCGGCCATAGAGGAATCTGAACATAAAGCCGAAGAGGCGGCTGAGAAGTTCGCCCGGGTACCAATCGGCCATAGAGGAATCTGAACAACATTAAAAGAGGACATCGCCGAAATTAAAGCAGGAGTACCAATCGGCCATAGAGGAATCTGAACGGCAGAAAGAACAGGCGTCCGGGGCCGACACACCTTCGTACCAATCGGCCATAGAGGAATCTGAACCCTACTTGCGATGTTTACGTTCCTCGCTGGCAGACGGGTACCAATCGGCCATAGAGGAATCTGAACTGGAACCACTAACCCGCGTAATAAATAACGCTGTTTGTACCAATCGGCCATAGAGGAATCTGAACCTTTAGTGGGGAGTGGTTGACACCTCTTCCCTCTTTGTACCAATCGGCCATAGAGGAATCTGAACTGCCCTTTGTATTGCCGGATATGACGACAATAAACGTACCAATCGGCCATAGAGGAATCTGAACAAAGGATCACGAAATGATCATGGCAGAGTTTAAGCAGTACCAATCGGCCATAGAGGAATCTGAACGAACACCTGGGCCGAGTTGGTGAAGTCCATGACCGCGTACCAATCGGCCATAGAGGAATCTGAACTGGGGATGTTCCGCCTCACCGAACCTCCCCGTATACGTACCAATCGGCCATAGAGGAATCTGAACTTGCACAGGTAAAAATGCTTGTAATAGGAAAACGAGTACCAATCGGCCATAGAGGAATCTGAACCTAAAATATCTTTACTCAGAACGGGCGAGAAACAGGTACCAATCGGCCATAGAGGAATCTGAACGCCGTAACCGTTATCCCCCCGTCCGGTGTAGAGTTGGGTACCAATCGGCCATAGAGGAATCTGAACTGCCCTTTGTATTGCCGGATATGACGACAATAAACAGGTACCAATCGGCCATAGAGGAATCTGAACATAATATTCTCGACTGAAATGGTAAGAGCGATACTTGTACCAATCGGCCATAGAGGAATCTGAACACGTTCGCAGGAACTTACGCACCAACTCGCACCCCTGTACCAATCGGCCATAGAGGAATCTGAACTGTGTAAGCAATTAGACGGTATGCCTAGCCAAGCCGGGTACCAATCGGCCATAGAGGAATCTGAACTACCATACCAATACCGCTGCCAACCATGATGCAAAGTACCAATCGGCCATAGAGGAATCTGAACCCTGGAATTCCCCGTCTGGCCCCAGGTAAATGTCCGGTACCAATCGGCCATAGAGGAATCTGAACGGGAGATAACCACCTACCTGACGGCTTACACCCATGTACCAATCGGCCATAGAGGAATCTGAACTTGCCACAACCGCCGGGTTGCGCCTGGATATTATTGGTACCAATCGGCCATAGAGGAATCTGAACGACTTTGAGCAGTAGGTGGTGCTCGTCCAGCACCTGTACCAATCGGCCATAGAGGAATCTGAACCCAGGCCAGGAGGTTAAAGCCCGGCCAGCGGTTAGGTACCAATCGGCCATAGAGGAATCTGAACCACCCTGGCCGGGACGACTTATACCGACCAAAGCGCGTACCAATCGGCCATAGAGGAATCTGAACTGGGATTAAGTTTACGGACGCCGAATGGCAGGCACGTACCAATCGGCCATAGAGGAATCTGAACCACTCTGTCCCTCCTGTGTGGGGCACCGACGGCGCAAGTACCAATCGGCCATAGAGGAATCTGAACCATTCACCTGCTGGCTGGTGCCAATATTGATAATTGTACCAATCGGCCATAGAGGAATCTGAACTTGCGTTGGATATTACGTTATATTGCGTTTAAATGTGTACCAATCGGCCATAGAGGAATCTGAACGTAAAATCCCCCTGCCGACATGAGAGGAACGCGCGAGTACCAATCGGCCATAGAGGAATCTGAACCCATTTTAGCATTTATTTCCTTTTTCTCTTTATACACGTACCAATCGGCCATAGAGGAATCTGAACGGGGAATAGGCGTGCAGGTATACTGAGTTTTAATCAGGTACCAATCGGCCATAGAGGAATCTGAACAATACCCGCTGTATAGTTCGATTTCCTTTTTGCCTGCGTACCAATCGGCCATAGAGGAATTGTTTATGATAGCCTAATAGTATACCACCATAGTCATTGAAAAGTACCCCACCCTAAGATAAACTCACTGAAGTAGG
>NZ_JAXGFQ010000017.1:0-71805 GCF_051020825.1 Moorella naiadis (nom. illeg.) | reverse complement strand
GGTGAGAGCATCTGGGTCTGTACTCATTGCCTGCCGGTACTGATCCATGGCTGACATTTATCCTGCCATTACGAAGATAAAATCACCTGGCGTAACCCGGAGTGCCTGGCCACGGCGCTAAAATCATCACTGGCTGCAGCAAGAAGGCCACCCGCCGTGAGGGGAGACGTCGCAGATAGTTAAAGTGGCTATGACTCAGAAGGCCTCCCGGCATGAATGCCCGGGCGGCCTTTTGGTACTTATGTCGGGGCGGCTATTGCCATTGGCAGGCAGAATTATGAAGGTTGTTTTTCTTTGGGAAAAAGGTTAAACTGGTGAGGTAGTATCTAATAGACCATCCTGGTGTCAGGCTCGGGAGGCAGAAAAATGGGTGGGATCGTGAACACTGCCACCGGCAGGTGCCGCCAGTGTTATTCTTGTGTGCGCAATTGCCCGGTGAAGGCCATTAGAATTAACCATGGCCAGGCGGAGGTCATCACGGAACGCTGCATCAGCTGCGGCATGTGCCTGGCTTTTTGCTCCCAGGGTGCCAAACAGGTAGCCGGCAGCCAGGCGGCTGTCCTGGCAGCGTTGAAGGAGCACGAAGAAATGGTAGCCTGCCTGGCACCGTCCTTTCCGGCGGCCTTTCCGGATTGGACTACCGGCCAGGTGGCCGGCGCCCTGAAGAAACTGGGTTTTACCGCGGTGTGGGAAGTGGCCGTGGGGGCACTGCTGGTTGCCAGGGAGTATCAAAGGGTATTAAAACAGAGGAAGACTCCAGCCATCAGTACGGCCTGCTATGCGGTGGTCAATCTGGTCGAGAGACACTTCCCGTCCCTCGTTTCTTACCTGTTACCGGTAGTCTCCCCCTCCATAGCCCTGGGAAGGCTCCTCAAGCAACACCTGGGTCCCGTGAAGGTGGCCTTTATCGGCCCCTGTATCGCTAAAAAGGAAGAGATCCGGGACCCGGAGGTAGCCGGCGCTGTAGACTATGTATTGACTTTTACAGAAATTAAGGAGTTGCTAGCAGTTGAACATCTGGAACATCCCGGGGTTGCGGCAGCCCTGGACAGCCCGCCGGTGGCAGTTAGCCGGCTATTTCCCCTGCCCGGGGGACTCAGCCGGAGCATGGGCGCGGCTCCGGATATTGCCGACCAGGATCTTTTGGTGGTCGAGGGGAAGGAGGCGGTCCTGGCGGCCCTGGAGGGCCTGGCACGGGGGGAGATTCGGCCCCGCTTAATCGACGCCCTTTTTTGCGAAGGCTGCATCATGGGTCCCGGAATGGGCGTCGAGGTCAACCAGGTAAAGAGAAAGGAACTGGTAGCCGCCTTCTACCGCAGCTATCAGGAGACGTGCGAACCGGAAATCCCCGCCCCCGACCTGGCGCGGGGCTTTCACAATAAACAATCGTCCCTGCCCCTCCCCAGCGAGGAAGATATTCAACGCATCTTACGGCTGACCAACAAATTTACGCCGGCCGATGAACTGAACTGTGGCGCCTGCGGCTATCACTCC
This sequence comes from Moorella naiadis (nom. illeg.), assembly GCF_051020825.1. NCBI lineage: Bacteria > Bacillati > Bacillota > Clostridia > Neomoorellales > Neomoorellaceae > Neomoorella > Moorella naiadis (nom. illeg.). The sequence continues at coordinate 70,311 of NZ_JAXGFQ010000017.1, read as the reverse complement.
TGCCGGGAGAAAGCCATAGCCGTTTACCAGGGCCTGGCGGAGATCGATATGTGCCTGCCCTATCTCATGGAACAGAAGAGCGACCTGCTGTCCCAGGCGGCCAGCAACCTGATGCATATCGTCGACCTATATAAAAGCCCCGGCGACCGGCCCGGCCCCGGGGTCATGGAATTGCTCCAGGAAAGAAATATTATTGTCGCCAGCCCGCGGATGTTAAGGGTCCTTTACCTGGCGGAACGGGTAGCCAGGGTGGATTCCACGGTGTTGATCCTGGGGGAATCGGGTGTCGGTAAGGAGGTAGTCGCCCGCCTGATCCATACCTTAAGCGAGCGCGACAAGGGGCCGTTTGTGAAAATAAACTGCGGCGCTATTCCGGAAAACCTGCTGGAATCCGAGCTTTTTGGCTACGAACGGGGGGCTTTTACCGGGGCCAACCGGGAGGGAAAGATGGGCCAGCTGGAGCTGGGCGACGGGGGGACGGTATTCCTGGACGAAATCGCTGAACTCCCCTTGAAGCTACAGGTTAAGCTCCTGCAGGTCTTACAGGAGCAGCGCCTGGTACGGGTGGGTGGGATCAAGGAGATCCAGCTTAATATTCGCATTATCTCGGCGACCAATAAAAACCTTTTGCAGATGGTCAAGGAGGGGACCTTCCGGGAGGATCTGTATTACCGCCTGAATGTAATCCCCCTGACCATTCCCCCTTTGCGGGAACGGCCGGAAGATATCGAAGCCCTTATCGATCACTTTATGTCCCGGCTGAACCGGCGTTACAGGCAAGAAAAAAGGATCAGTCGCCGGGCCAGGAGGTATCTCCTGGCCTATCCCTGGCCCGGTAATGTAAGGGAACTCCATAACGTCATCGAGCAGCTTTTCGTCCTGGTGGAAGGGACGGAAATCTTCCCCGAACATCTGCCTTATTACCTGCGCGACGACCAGGAGAAATACAGCTCGCATATGCTGGTAAAAGACATTATGCCCATGAAGGAGGCCATTGAAGAGGTCGAAAAGCAGTTGCTGTTAAAGGCCCTGGGGAAATATAAGAGTACCTACCAGGTGGCCGCAAAGCTGGGAGTCAATCAATCGACGGTAGTGCGCAAAATCAAAAAGTACGGGCTGGAGCAACAATAATCGCGGCGGTGAATTACTTGGGCCAGAGTTTCCCGGCCAGCTCTTCCAGGCCCAGGGCCTCGGTCCAGCTGACGGCGGCAAAGCCTTTTTCCGTCTTAATCTGGGGCTGGGGTGGTTCCTCACAGAAAATGAGGGTCAGGGCCAGACGGCCGCGCAGGCACATGGGCCGGCCCGGTGCCGCACCGCCGGCAGCTACGGCCACCACTTTGCCTCCCTTCCTCAAGAGGTAAAAGTGGCAGCCGTTGGCGCAGAAGGGACAGGTGACGGCTTCCGGCTGGAATTCCCACCAGCGGCCCTTACCGGCCAGGTATTTGTCCTGCAGGGCGCCGGTAGGACAGACGGCCACACAGTTCTGGCAAAAGACGCAATCGGATTCCCCCAGGGATACCTCCAGGGGCGGAATAACCCTGGTGGCCGGGCCCCGGAAAGCAAAACCGAGGATAGCTTGGCCGCGGGTCTCCTGGCAGGCCCGCACGCACTTGCCGCACAGGATGCACTTGTTGGGATCCCGGATGATAAAGGGGTTATTATCGTCCAGGGGGAGCTGGCCCCTCGTTCCCTCGAAGGGCGTTTTCTTGACCCCGTAGCGATAGGCGTAGTCCTGGAGGCGGCAGTTGCCGTTTTTTTCGCAGGTCAGGCAATCTAGGGGATGGTTGGCCAGCAGGAGTTCGATGATGGTCCGCCGGGCTTCGACTACCGCCGGCGATTCCGTCAGGACGGTCATGCCCTCTTCCACCGGGGTGACACAGGCGGCAGGCAGGTTCTTCCTCCCCTGGACTTCGACCACACAGAGGCGACAGGCGCCGAAGGGAGAAAGGCGTTTATCGTGGCACAGAGTGGGTATAGTGATATTTAGCTCCCGGGCCGCCTCCAGGATGGTAGTCCCAGCCGGCACCCGAATTTTTTGATCATTGATGGTTAAAGAAACACCGGGCATTTTTTCACCCCCATTTACTCAACATAAATAGCTTTTTGGCGGCATTGTTCCAGGCAGGTACCGCAACGGGTGCATAGTTCCTGATTAATGGTATGGGGTTGCTTAGCCTCGCCGCTGATGGCTCCCGCCGGGCAGCGGCGCCGGCAACGGGTGCAACCGTTACATTTTTCCGGGTCGATGTGGTAGGTAAGGAGTTCCCGGCAGCTTTTCGCCGGGCACCTGTGTTCCCGGATGTGGGCTTCATATTCGGCGCGAAAATAGCGCAGGGTGGACAGGACCGGGTTGGGCGCCGTCTGCCCCAGGCCGCAAAGGGCCGTACTTTTGATTACCCGGGCCAGTCGCTCAAGTTGCTCGAGGTCTTCCTCCCGGCCCTGCCCCCGGGTGATGCGGGTGAGGATAGCCAGCATCTGCTGGATGCCCTCCCGGCAGGGGGTACATTTACCGCAGGATTCCGCCTGGGTAAAATTGAGGAAGAAGCGGGCTACTTCAACCATGCAGGTACTATCGTCCATAACTACCAGACCGCCGGATCCCATCATCGCCCCGGCCGCGGTAAGGGAATCGTAGTCCACCGGTAGATCCAGGTGTTCGGCCGGCAAGCACCCGCCGGAAGGACCGCCGATCTGGACCGCTTTGAACCCCCGGTCCTCCAGGATGCCGCCGCCGATGTTAAAGATAATCTCCCGTAGGGTGATGCCCATGGGGACCTCAACCAAGCCGGTGTTTTTGACTTTCCCCGTCAGGGCAAAGATCTTGGTGCCCTTGCTTTTCTCCGTACCCAGGGAAGCATACCAACCGGCACCCCGGCGCAGGATTAATGGCACGTTGGCATAGGTTTCTACGTTGTTAATGTTGGTGGGTTGGCCCCAGAGGCCCTGCCGGGCGGGGAAGGGCGGCCGCGGCCGCGGCATACCCCTCTCCCCCTGGATGGAGGCCAGGAGGGCCGTTTCTTCCCCGCAGACGAAGGCCCCGGCCCCTTCCCGGATGTGAAGGTCGCAGCTAAACTCCGTCCCCAGGATACGCTCGCCGCAAAAACCCCTTTCCCGGGCCTGGGCCAGGGCGATCCGCAGCCGCTGCACGGCCAGGGGATACTCGGCCCGGACGTAGATATACCCCTCCTGAGCGCTGATGGCGTAGGCGGCGATGAGCATGCCTTCGAGGACGGCGTGGGGGTCGCCCTCCAGGACGCTGCGGTCCATAAAGGCGCCGGGGTCGCCCTCATCGGCGTTACAGACTACATACTTCCGGTCGCCGGGGGCTTTAAAGGTGTACTCCCATTTCAGTCCGGTAGGGAAACCGGCCCCGCCGCGCCCCCTTAAGCCAGACTCCTTGATTATATTGATGACTTCTTCCCGGAGCAGAGCGAGGGCCTTTTGCAACCCCTGGTAGCCCTCGACGGCCAGGTAGGCGTCGATATTTTCCGGATTGATATGACCGCAGTTTTTCAGGACGTGACGCGACTGCTGCCGGTAGAAATTGATTCGGTTATAAGTGGCTATTTTTTCCTTTGTTACCGGGTCCTGGTAGAGAAGGCGTTCAACGGGGCGACCTTGCTCCAGGTGTTCGGTGACGATGGCTTCCACGTCTTCCTCCTGCACCCGGCAGTAGAGGATTTCCTCCGGCTCGATAATCACCAGTGGCCCCTGCTCGCAGAAACCATGGCAGCCGGTATTATCCACCTGGAACCTTTCTTCCAGGTGGTGCGCGTGCAGGGCGGCCTTCAGCCGGGCGGTAACCTGGCGGGAGTGGGAGGCGCCACACCCGGTCCCGGCGCAGACTAGTATACGGTCCATGATGACACCTCCTACTGGTATTTTTCGAGGATGCCGGCGATCATATCGGGTTTTAAGTGGCCATAGGTATCCCCGCTGATGTTCATTACCGGGGCCAGGGCACAGGCCCCCAGGCAGGCCACCGGCTCCAGGGTAAAGCGCAGATCAGGCGTTGTTTCCCCGGCATCGATTTGTAAAAGCTCTTTGATTTTATTTAAGATACGGTTACCCCCGCGGATATGGCAGGCTGTTCCCTGGCAGACATGGATAACATGCCGGCCGCGGGGTTGCAGGTGGAACTGGGCATAAAAAGTGACGACGCTGTAGACGGTGCTCAAGGGCAGGGCCATGGCGGCGGCAATCTCCTTTAAAGCCTCCGGGGGCAGGTATCCCAAGGCTTCCTGGGTTGCCTGCAGGACGGGGATCAGGGCGCCCTTTTCTTCCCGGTAGCGGGCGACAATCTGCTTTATGGTCTCGGCTGGCATCGGTTGGACCTACCTCCTTCTCCAAAAATAGACTTCTACCAAAAATGGTTGCAACTTACAGCAACTACTGCGGGGCTGGCGGGTCCAGGCTTCAGGCTCCGGTGATTCTCGGCGAGCAAACTTGGCGCTCAGTTGCTTAAGCGGCGGGGGTGGCTTGACTTTTATCCTGTACCCTCCAGCCCCTTACTAGCCTGCATTTTCATGGTTCTCTGGCGGGGGCGTCAGCCTCTATGAGGGGCTCTTCTGATGTTTATCACTAGCCGGCGGGCTGAGGCGTTCCCGGGGCCGCTTCCTCCAGCTTTTGCGCCCCCAGCTCGCGCCGGCAGGTAGGGCATAAAGGCTCGGCAGGGCCGGGGGTACCGCCCCCTCCTACCAGGGGAAGATAGGGCAGGCTGGGACGGCCACAAATCCGGCATTGGGGATACTTTAAATGCCACTCTTTCTTTTGTGGGCCTGGTCCCCGGCTCAAGGCCCAGACGGGGCATTTATCGATGCAGATACGGCATTCCTTCGGGCAGAATTCGGGTAGAAAGCGCAAGATAAGGGCCGTGCCGTCGCTCTCGCCCTTAAGGGCCCCGCTCCAGCACAGGCGGGTGCATATTTCGCAACGGACACACTTTTCCGGATTGAGGATCAAAGTAGCGGTAGCTATCATGGAGCCATCCTTCTTTCTCAGCTAGGCAGACTGGTGGATATGAACCCAGTTCATCAAATCCTGGACGGAGGCCAGGCGATGGTTTTGAATCAAGTTGCGGAGGGAATTGCCGTCCAGCAGGGAGAGAGCCCTGGAGGAGCAGGCCTCCACGCAGGCCGGCCCCCCCGGCCGCCCTTCGCAGAGATCGCATTTATGGGCCACCACCTTGTGCTCCTTTTCCTTGTAGACCAGCTCAATAGAGCCAAAGGGGCAAACGATGGCGCAGGTTTTACAGCCGATGCACTTGTCGGAGTTAATCAGGACCACGTTGTTTTTCTGGGTAATGGCCCCTACCGGGCAGGCCCGGGCACAGGGCGCGTCTTCACAGTGGCGGCAACGGACGGAGAGGGAGGCACCGCCGCTTTTAACCACAAAGACCCGGCTGTACAGGGGTTCGGTAACCGTACCGGCGGTGAGGACCGGTTTTTCCATATGGGCAATGGCGCAGGCGACTTCACAGGCCTTGCACCCGGTACAATTGCGCGGGTCGGCGAGAATCAGGGAGTTAAACATTCTCTTCTGACCTCCTGACAGTGTAATGGGTATGGAGCAGGGCGTGGGATAGCTCGCCCAGGGGCTGTCCTAAAAAATCGGCGTAGAGCTGTTTGATGGCTGGATTTTCATGGGCCTTGCGCACGGGGAGATCCCGGTCGTGGTTGTAGATGCTGGCCGCCCGCTGGCGATAGATGGAGCCGCGATAGGTTTCTACCAGGATTTTCGGCTGGCCGCCGCCGCTGAGACAACCGGCGGGGCAGGCCATGACCTCCATGAAGTGGAAGCTGGCCTTTCCGGCTATCAGGTCGTCCAGAATGGGGACGACATTCTTTAACCCGGCCACGATAATAATTTCCAACTGTTCTTTGCCGAGGTTGATATTGACCTTGCGGGTACCGGCCATACCCCGTACCTCATGGAACTCAATCTCCTCCAGGGGCTTACCGCCTACAACTTCGGCCGCCGTCCTTAGAACGGCCTCGGTGACCCCGCCGGTAACACCGAAGATAGCCCCGGCGCCGCTGTATTTGCCCAGGGGCTGGTCGGCTTCTTCCTCTGCCAGGCTGTGCCAGTCAATACCCTTATCCTTAATGAGGTGGGCCAGTTCCCGGGTAGTCAGGACGGCGTCGACGTCGCGGCCATAGCTACCACTAAGCTCGGGACGGTTACATTCAAATTTCTTGGCTATGCAGGGCATGACGGCCGTTACAAAGAGGTGGCGGGAGCGCAGATCGGGGTCAAGCTGGCCGGTGTAGGTTTTAAAGATAGCACCGGCCATTTGCTGGGGTGATTTACAGGTAGAGAGGTTGGCGATTAGCTGCGGGTAAGCCTGCTCGACAAATTTAACCCAGGCCGGGCAGCAGGAGCTAAAAAGGGGTAAAGCACCGTCGCCCTGCAAGCGCTGCAGCAGCTCGTAGCCTTCTTCCATCACCGTCAGGTCGGCGGCAAAGTTGGTATCATAGACATATTTAAAGCCCAGGCGCCTCAAGGCGGCGACAATACGGCCGATGGTAACAACCTGGGGTGATAGGCCAAAGTCCTCCGCCAGGGCGAACCGGATCGCCGGGGCGAACTGCACGGCATTAAAAAGGTCGGGCCGGGCCAGGGCTTCCCGGACCAGCTCCTCGTGGCTTTCGTTATAGGCCGCGAATAAGGGTTCTGGGGCGGCCGCCGGGAGCAGGCGGCGTTCGCGGTTTTTAGCAGCCATGGTCTCGGGGCTGGTCGTATAGGGGGAAGCATAGGCGCTGCAAATTTGCACACACTGGCCACAGTTGACGCAGATTTCTCTATTGAGTATCTGGGGCTCACCCTGGTTGCCCTCAATGGCCCCTGTGGGACAGATTTCGGCGCAGCGGCGGCAACCGGTACAAAGATCCCGATCAATATAAATCACGATAGCCATCCCTCCTGATGAAGAAATTTAGCCCCCTGACTGAAAGTTAATGCAAATTTCATGCCAAGGTGTAAGAAAAAGGATAACAGTTTTCCTATTAAATCTTCGGGCAGGGATTTAATGTCCCCCGGCATTAAATAATGCACCATTGCATTACAGAAGCTCATGCCGCCAGGTAGCACCGGCAAGGAATGTAATTGGTGGGCCGTATTGCCTGGCAGAGGGGTCTGAACCAGGGTTGTGAAAATTAACTAGGAGTCACCTGGCATGATCCTTGCTTGAAAACCTGGCAGGAGGTGTTTGGCCATGCAGACGAGGAGGAAGCTTCGTTTTTGTCCCAGGTGCGGGCAGGAGCATCAGCAGGTGGACAGGGGGCGCTTTTGCAGCACTTGCGAGGAGGAGATAAATATTCTTCGCCACTTGCCCAGGACAAGGCCGCCTCAGCCAGCCTATTACCGTGTCTTTTCTGGCAAAAATTTATGATGCATGAGTATTACCGGAGAGAAAGACGGCAAGACCCGGCAGCACCCGCGCCGGGAGCATAAAACTAAGCCCCGGGCCGCTCGACGGCGGACCCGGGGCTGTTTTTAGTTGCTTCGCACATAACCTACTAAAGGCGGCCGATGGTTCTCGCGGCGGGCCTGGTGAGCCGGGAGCTTACTTACCTGCCTGCTGTTTGGTGTAGTTCAGCAGCCCCCCGGCCAGGATGACGGCCTGCTGGCGGGGGGAGAGGCCGTGACGCACTTTGAAGGCAAAGCCCTGGCTGGTATTGGTGACCGTTATTTCCTCCGGCTTAAGTCCCCGGCTCAGGTCAACGGCCAGGACGTCACCGGCTGCGATCCGGTCGTAATCGTCCGGGTCGGTAAAGGTCAGGGGCAGGATGCCGAAATTCACCAGGTTGCTGCGGTGGATGCGGGCGAAGGATTGGGCGATGACCACCTTGATGCCCAGGTACAGGGGGCAGAGGGCGGCGTGCTCGCGGCTCGAGCCCTGGCCGTAGTTTTGCCCGCCGACAATTATTCCCTGGCCCGCTTCCTTAGCCCGCCGGGCAAAGGTCGAGTCTACTCCTTCAAAGGCGTGTTCCGCCAGGGCCGGGATGTTGGAACGCAGGGGCAGGTATTTCGCCCCTGCCGGGGAGATATGGTCGGTGGTAATATTGTCGCCCGTCTTTAAAAGGACCGGGGCGGTAATAACTTCTGCCGGCGGTTGGGGCAGGGGTAGGGGCTTGATATTGGGACCGCGCCGGATCTCCACGTTCGAGCCGTCCTCCGGCGGGAAGATGAACATGCCGTCGTCCACCGGGAAGCTTTCCGGCAGGGCCACCGCTATGGGTTCACCCAGCTCCCGGGGATCGGCCAGGTAACCCTTGAGGGCCGTGGCCGCGGCCACCTCCGGGCTGGCCAGGTAGATCCGGGCGTCGGCCGTACCGCTACGGCCCTGGAAGTTCCGGTTAAAAGTACGTACCGAAACGCCGCCTGAAGGTGGGGCCTGTCCCATGCCGATGCAGGGGCCGCAGGCGCACTCCAGGATGCGGGCGCCGGCCGTGACCAGGTCGGCCAGGGCACCATTTTGGGCCAGCAAGCGGAAGACCTGGCGGGAGCCGGGGGCGATCACCAGGCTGACCTCGGGGTGGACCCGCTTTCCCTTGAGGATGGCCGCCACCCGCATAAGATCGGCATAGGAAGAATTGGTGCAACTGCCGATGGCTACCTGGTTGACTTTGATGGGTCCGACCTTCCGCACGGGGGCCACGTTATCCGGCATGTGGGGTTGGGCCACCAGGGGTTCCAGGGTGGCCAGGTCGATATCAATGACCTGATCATAGGTAGCATCGGCATCGGGCAGGAGTTCTACCCAGTCGGCGGCGCGGCCCTGGGCAGCCAGGAAGGCCTGGGTAACCTCGTCGCTGGGAAAGATGGAGGTGGTGGCTCCCAGCTCGGCGCCCATATTGGTGATGGTCGCCCGCTCCGGTACGGACAGGGTGGCCACCCCGTCGCCGCCATACTCGACGACCTTGCCCACGCCGCCCTTAACGCTTAACCTATGCAGGACCTCCAGGATGATGTCCTTAGCGCTCACCCAGGGGGCCAAACGACCGTGGAGATTGACACGGATGACGGCCGGCATGTTAAAATAGAAGGGACCGCCGGCCATGGCCACGGCTACGTCCAGGCCGCCGGCGCCGATGGCCAGAGCACCCACCCCGCCGGCAGTGGGGGTATGGCTGTCGGAACCCAGCAGGGTTGTCCCCGGGACGGCGAAGCGTTCCAGGTGGACTTGATGGCAGATGCCGTTGCCGGGCCGGGAAAAGATAATACCGTATTTGGCGGCGATACCCTGGAGGAACAGGTGGTCGTCGGCGTTTTCAAAGCCGGTTTGCAGGGTATTATGGTCGATGTAACTGACGGAGAGCTTGGTCCGCACCCGGGGGATGCCCATAGCCTCCAGTTGCAGGTAAGCCATGGTGCCGGTGGCGTCCTGGGTCAGGGTCTGGTCGATGCGGATGGCAATCTCCTCACCGGGTACCATTTTACCGGTGACCAGGTGCCGGCTGATTATCTTCTGGGCAAGGTTCTGGCCCATTACAGGTTCCTCCTCTCGCGTTTCACAAGTCTTTTATAATATAACAGAAACCGGCCGGAATGTGAACCCACCCGGGGTAGTAGATTCCCAGGCCCCGCCGCCATGCAGGTCAATGTCTCCGGTAACGGCCAAGGATGGCAATGGTTACGGAGTGGACGACGGCATCAGTAACTGTGCGGCGACCGGCAATCCGGCCTGATTAGAGCGGGTCATAGTAAGTAAAATAAAAGGGTGGTCGTTATGGTCATCGGTGTCGGTACGGCAAACCTGCGCCTGGCAGGGGCCAGGAGTTTAAAGGATAAACGGCGGGTGGTAAAAAGTATCCTGGCCCGTTTGCATAGTCGTTTTAATGTTGCTGCCGCCGAGGTGGGGCACCACGATAGCCACCAGGATGCCGAGATCGCTATTGCCTGTATCAGCACCGCCGGCAGCCATGCCGACCAGATCCTGGCAGCTGTCCAAGGCTTTTTAGAAGCCGAAGGCGAAATCGAGCTGGTGGCGTACCATACGGAACTACTATGACCACTTTTATTAAGCCTCCCACCTCCAACCTCACATATCTCATTCCCGAGGAGATGCCGTCACCTTGCCAATCCACGTAGTCCTGTACCAACCAGAAATCCCCCATAACACCGGCAATATCGCCCGTACCTGCGCCGCCACCGGGGCGATGTTGCACCTTGTTTACCCCCTGGGCTTCACCCTGGACGAAAAACACCTCAAACGCGCCGGCCTGGATTACTGGAATGAGGTGAACATCCAGGAGCATGGTAGCTGGACGGCCTTCCAGGAGGCCTACCCGGACGCTAACTGCTATTACCTCTCCACCAAAGGCCACCGGCGCTATACGGGGGTCAAGTATCAGCCGGATGATTTTCTCGTCTTCGGTCCCGAAACCCGGGGCTTGCCCGCCGATATCCTGGAACCGGCGGGTGCCAGGGTGCTACGCGTGCCCATGCGACTGGGCCTGAGATCCTTAAACCTGGCCAACACTGTGGCCCTCGTCCTTTACGAGGCCCTGCGCCAGCTGGATTTTCCCGGCCTGACGCCGTAAAATAATACCCGCTACCCGGCTATATAGTGTAAATATTCCTAGAGTCACCAGGGTACGTGGGCTACGCCTGAACTTAGCAGGCGTTACCAGCTCCAGCTAAAAGAAAGGGGAGAAACCATGCGCATCGTTTTTATTGGCCAGGCCCCCTTTGGCCGCGACTGCCTGCAGGCCCTCCTGGAACAGGGGGAAGAAGTGGTTGGCGTCCTCACTGTGCCGGATCGCCCGGGGGCCAGGTCCCCCAACCCGGTTAAAGAACTGGCCCTGGACAGGGCTTTGCCCCTGTCACAGCCGGCCCGCTTAAAGGAACCGCCGGCCATCGCCTGGGTACAGGACCTCCGGCCTGACCTGCTGGTCCTGGCCTATGTTACTACTATTCTCCCCCAGGCGATGATTGACCTGGCCACCCATGGGGGCATCAACTACCACCCCTCCCTGCTGCCGGCCTACCGTGGCGGCAGTGCCATGAACTGGGCCATTATCAATGGGGAAACGGAAACCGGCGTTACCATCCACCAGATCGACGCCGGCGTCGACACCGGCCCTATTATCCTCCAGGAAAAGGTCACCATTGACCCGGATGATACGGTAAAATCCCTTTATTTCGAGAAACTTTATCCCCTGGGTGTCAAGCTGGTGGCTGCGGCGGTGCGCCTGATCCGGGAAGGGAAAGCCGTCCCGGTGCCCCAGGACGAAAGCCGGGCCTCTTTCCAGCCGGTCATTAGGGAGGGGCACGCCCGGATCAATTGGCGGCAAAGCGCGGGAAGGGTTTACAACCTGATCCGCGGTACCAACCCCCACCCGAGCGCCTGGACTACCCTGCGGGGCAAGAAGCTTACTATCTGGGAGGTCAGCCCCTGTCAGGGAAAGGGTACGCCGGGCAACATAGTAGCCTGCCGGGAAGAGGGGTTTGTTATCGCTACCGGTGATGGGGCGATCCTGGCCCGGCGCGTGCAGTATGAAGGGGGCCATGATAAGCTACCCGCCGATCAGCTGGTGCGGGAGATTAACCTCCGAGTTGGGGAAAGCTGCACCTAACGGTTAGCCGCCTCGCCGTAGCCTAAATATGCGACCTTAAAATAACAGCCCGCCCCGGCAGACGAAAAACAGGTAGGGACGGGCTCATTTCTGTTCTTGTTAAAAATTTAAAAAGGCCTCTTACTCCGACGTAACAGGCCTGAAGTCCCATCATAATATGGTCGGGGCGAGGTGATTTGAACACCCGACCTCACGGTCCCGAACCGTGCGCTCTAGCCAAACTGAGCTACGCCCCGATGACAATATCTATTCTAGCCGACATAACTGCTGCTGTCAATATTTCAGGGGATAAACATTCATGGTAATCGGGCCCATTGTCAAATAGAGTGCTGATGCTTAGGGGTAATGATGCCGATACAAGGCTCCGGATGTCGATAGCAGGATATTCCAGGCCGTCGTCGAATTGTTAAACATGCGAAGACCCGCACGCTGCGGCCAAAAGCATTTCGAGGCACTGGGTGTGCCGTTTGCTGTAGCGGTGACCGCGGATGAGGTGTAATGGGGTTATATGCAGGACCTCCTTCTTTGTGACCTGGACGCCTTTTTCGCTTCTGTAGAACAGCGCGACTACCTGGAATACCGGGGCCGGCCGGTAATCGTCGGCGGAGACCGCAACCACGGGGTGGTTTCCACCTGTTCCTATGCGGCCCGCAGGTATGGCGTTGGCGGAGGTTGTATGGTGTAAAACGTTGCCTCAGGCGGTTGTTACCAGGGTTTATCAAAAACCGATAAAAAAGAGCCGGGGTAGTGTTACCCCGGCTTTGAATTATTGATGTACGCCGTTTATTGGGGGTAAGGCCAGCGTACTAAAGAGGTTGGCAAGGTTGTGGGGCCTGTACTTAGTTAGGCCTATATTGATACGAAGTTATTAAAATGCGCCGTAAAGCCCCTAGCTTAAGCCATAGGGAGGCTTATTTGAAGTACCGGCCCAGCAGGCCTTCCAGGGCGCGGGCGTGGCGGCCTTCATCCCGGGAGGACTCGTCAAAGAAGTCGTGGGCGTGGTCGATGTTATTCTCCTTGGCCTTAACGGCGGCCTCGCGCTTGCCCTTGTTGGCTCCCAACTCGCCGGCCAGCATCTTTTCCAGGTTCTCCTTGGTGCTGGCGCTGATTTTACCATTCAGTTCGGCAAAGTGGGCGGCATGCTCGGCCTCCTCCCAGGCGATTTTCTCCAGGGTCAGGGCCACCTCGGGGTAACCCTCCCGCAGGGCCTGGCGAGCCATGGCCAGGTAGAGGCCGACTTCCATTGTTTCCCCTTTGAAATTAGCCTCGACGGCATCCTCCACTACGGTGCCCTTCGCTACACCCAGTTTGACATCGTTGATCAGTTCTGCTGCCATTATTAACTCCTCCTAGTTAATAGTAATGATTATTGATAACGTTATAGTTACATTATATATATTACCCCCGTTTCTGTCAACCCTTTCAGGTAAAGAGGTGCTTTGGGCCATGTGAACGAATCCAGCAGGTGGGAAGTGGTTTTGACAAACTTGGCTAACTTTTTGCATGACGTTGGGGAGGGTCAGGCCGCTATTGAAGTAGTGGCCAATGGCGAAGCCGTATCTATCTTTAATATCAGGTGTTTTGTTGCTGGCGGTAATGCCGGGGGTAATAGCTGTGGTACTGGTACCACCAGGGGAACGCCGAAGGAAAAGATGGAGCAACTGGCGGCCAGGGGGGTAAATTTCATCGCCTGTCGCAATGCCCTGAAGGGGCAGTCGATCCCTGAGGACAGCCTGCCCGGCTTTATCACCGTCGTGGCCTGCTGGTATAACGGAGATTGTCAGAAGGCCGGCCGAGGAATATGCCTACATCAAATCCTGATTACAGGGGCGTAAAAACTCAAACAAGACGCTAGGCCACCTGACGGCACCAGCACAGGATGAAAATGGTAAAAAACCTTATTTTAGGTGGAGGCTTTTGCCTGGTAAGCATTGTTGGGGATTGGCCGTATTAGAGCGTAAAAACTTAAAAAAGGCTTCTACCGGGGCGCTCCGGAATTTATGCCGGTTAAAAATGATATGGAAGGTACGGTGGAAATCAGCCCCCCGGAGTTTGACCACCTGGAGCAGGTTATGTCTACTTTCTTTTTTTATGGCCAGCCGGGAGATAATGGCTATCCCCAGCCCCGCCTCAACAGCCTCTTTGATCGCCTGGGTGCTGCCCAATTCCATAATAATATTAAGCATAGATGGTTCCAGCCCTGCTTTTTTTAAGCCGGCCTCGGCTACCTGTCTGGTGCCGGATCCCTCTTCCCGTAAAATGAGGGGTTCTTTTTTTAATTCCTCAGGCTTAATCTCCGCGCGACCCGACCAGGGGTGCCCCGGTGGTATAATTAAAACCAGTTCGTCCTGGGAAAGGTCCTTTTGGATAAGATTGGGGTGAGCCGCTTGACCTTCAATAAAGCCCAGATCTACCGCCCCTTCCAGAACCCGGCGCATGATCTCCGTGGTGTTGGCAATCTGTAAAGTAATGTCGACCTCTGGATACTGCCGTTTAAATTGACCGGTAACCCTGGGTAAAAAGTACTCGCCGAGGGTAAGGGTGGCTCCCACTACCAGCCGCCCTTTGACCGTACCACTAATATCGGCCAGGGCTTTGCGCGCTTCATCATAGATCCGGCTGAGCTCCAGGGAGTATTGATAGAGAACCCGCCCGGCTTCCGTCAGGGTAACCTGGCGGTTATTGCGATCCAGGAGGCGGGTACCGAAGTATTCCTCCAGATGGTGGATGTGCAGGCTGATGGCCGGCTGGGTCAGGTGTAAAACCCGGGCGGCCCGGGAGAAACTCTTTTGATCGGCGACAGCTTTAAAAACAAGCAATTGGGTATCGAGCAAGTTTATCACCAACAAAACTATACCAGTTTTTTAACTCCTGGTCTATCCTGAAAATAGCGCTCTTTATCGTTTTCATCCACTGCTGGTGCCGCGCAGCGGCATGAGTGTCTACCCTGAAATGGAGGTGAGAAGTTGGAAAAGCTAGTATAATTCCAGGCTCAAATCAAGGGCGGTGACGCTGTGGGTTAAAGCGCCAACAGAGATATAGTCGATGCCGGTAGCCGCTACATCCGCGACCCGGTCCAGGGTGATGCCCCCGGAAGCCTCGACCAGGGCCCGGCCGCCGACCAGCTCTACCGCCCGGCGCATCTCCCCGGGTTCCATATTGTCCACCATAATAATATCCGCCCCGGCGGCCAGGGCCTCTTCGACCTGGGCCAGGTTTTCCACTTCGACTTCAATTTTCGCCGTCAAAGGAATAACCCGGCGGGCCCTGGTTACCGCTGCCGTGATACTTCCGGCCGCTTTAATATGGTTATCTTTCAGCAGGACGGCGTCCCCCAGGTTCAGGCGGTGGTTGACCCCGCCGCCCAGGCGGACGGCGTATTTATCCAGGAGGCGCAGGCCCGGTACTGTTTTGCGGGTATCGCAGATTTTCGCTTGATAGGGCTTGACCAGTTCCACATAACGGGCCGTTAGGGTAGCGATGCCCGACAAGCGTTGCAGGAAATTCAGGGCCACCCTTTCCGCCCCCAGGATGGCTAGCAGCGGGCCTTCGACCCGGGCCACCCTCTGCCCGGCAATAATCCGATTACCCTCAGTCACCAGGGGTATAAATTTGGCTCCCGGCGGCAGCATTTGGAAGGCCAGCCCGGCTACCGGCAGGCCGGCTATAACCCCCTCCTGGCGAGCGAGGATTTCCCCCTGCCCACGTTCGGCGGGGGTAAAAAGGGCGCTGCTGGTCAGGTCGCCCGGCCCCAGGTCTTCTTCCAGGGCGTGTTTAACTATAGCAGTCGTTGCCAGCATATTAAGCATTTTAGGGTTTCATCCTCCTTGATCCTGAAGCATATTAAAGCCGGTTGTTATCCCGATGCTCTAGATAGGGTTCGGCCTGACTTACTCCTGTCAAGGGTCGGGCTTTAACCCGTCCCAGAACCCGGATATTTTCCGGTGCCAACAGTAAGGACCATCGCCGGTGGGTTTCCCGGCGTCCGCCGCCACGTCCCCCCTAGTGTGAATGTCGACCGGCTTTGTTGAGTCGGCGGGTTTCCCGGTGTCCGGCGCCACTGCAAGCGTTAGACCGGCACTTCCCGGGCTTCTTTGCCCCGTGCCTGCACCAGGTGCTGGCAGTAAGCGGGGTCGGTTTGCGGGAAGTCCTCCCGGTAATGGGCGCCCCGGCTTTCCCGCCGCCAGGCAGCAGCAGCTATTATTAATTGGGCAACGGTCAACATATTGCGGAGCTCGGCCCCGCGGCGGTCCCGGGCCGGGCAGGCCAGTCGCGGCCACCACGACGCCAGCTTCTGGGCCGCTGCCTGCAAACCCGCGCCAGTGCGGATTAAACCCGCGGCCTGGGCCATGGTCGCCGGCAAGGCCGGCCAGTTGCCCGTATTATGCCGACCGTCCTCTTTTAACCGGGTATACTTTAGCGGCGGGCAGGGCGGAAGCCTCAGGTCCCGGTTTAAAAGGTCGGTGGCTATCCGCCCGCCAAAGACCAGACCCTCCAGGAGGGAATTGCTGGCCAGGCGGTTGGCGCCGTGCACCCCGGTACAGGCTACTTCCCCGCCGGCATAAAGGCCGGCGATACAGGTACGCCCGTCCAAGTCCGTTCGTATTCCGCCCATAAAGTAATGGGCCGCCGGCGCCACGGGCAACCACTCCTGCAGCGGGTCTAAGCCCAGTTCCCGGCAGGTGGCGGTGATGGTGGGAAAACGGTGTTCCACCAGTTCAGGGTCCAGGCTGGTCATATCTAAATAAATATAGCTGGATCCGTACCGCGTCATCTCCCGGGCTGCCGCCCGGGCGACGACATCACGGGGAGCCAGCTCCGCCAGGGGATGGTAGCCGGGCATAAACCTTTCTCCGGCTTGATTGCGTAAAATAGCCCCCTCGCCGCGGACGGCTTCGGAAATCAAGAAACCTGGTGCACCGGGGTGCACCAGGACGGTAGGGTGAAATTGATAAAACTCCCCATCCATAACTTCGGCCCCGGCCCGGTAGGCCATGGCCACGCCATCGCCGGTGGCCACCGCCGGGTTGGTAGTAACCGGGTAAAGCCGGCCGGCGCCGCCGCAGGCCAGAACGACAGCCCCGGCTAGAATGGCTTTAATTTCCCCTGCCGTGGTTAATACCAGGGCGCCGCAGCAACGGCCCTCCGCAACCAGCAGGTCCAAGGCCATGGTTCCCGGCCATAGCTGGATGTTGCCGGTTGCCGCCACCCTGGCAGCCAGGCCCTGCCAGATTGCTGTCCCCGTGGCGTCACCGCCAGCGTGGAGGATGCGCCGCCGGCTGTGGGCTCCTTCCTGCCCCAGGGCTATCCTGGGTCCCTCGCGGTCGAAGGGCACGCCCCAGTCAATTAATTCGCGTACCCGTTCCGGCCCTTCCGTCACCAGCACCCTGGCGGCGGCAGGGTCCCCCAAGCCGGCAGCCGCCGTTAAAGTGTCCTCCAGATGTAAGGTCGGGGAATCTTCCTGCTCAATGGCCGCGGCAATGCCTCCCTGGGCCAGGTCGGTGGCGCAGGCTGCTAGGTCGTCTTTAGTTACCAGAACAACCTGATAGCGTCCAGCAATTTTTAGGGCTGTATAGAGGCCGGCGATGCCGCTGCCGATAATCAAGATATCGGTTTCGTACCTTGGCAATGCCTGGAGGTCAAAATTAATCAGATACCTCGGGACCATAGCCTGAATCATGGCTGAATATTTCCTCCCCGGCACTCCACCCTTGGGCCTGGCTTTTTCTCATGCCATCGGCCCTGGATAAAAATTTTATTTAAATTGCCAGCATGCGTTCTAAGGCGCCATAGGCCCGCTGGCGGATGGTTTCCGGTACTTTAACTTCTGGCTGCATCTCGCGCAGGCAACGGGCTATTTTCTCCAGGCTGGTAAGCTTCATATTGGGGCACACCAGGCCCGGCGACAGGAGATAAAATTTCTTTTCCGGGTTATCCAGCAGCAGCCGGTGGAGAATGCCCATCTCCGTCCCAATTAAAAATTCCCCGGCCCTGCTTTCCCGGGCATACTTGATAATGGCCGTTGTGCTGCCAACAAAATCTGCTGCCGCCGTCACCTCCGGCCGGCACTCGGGATGAACCAGCACTTCGGCCTCCGGGTGAGCCGCCCTGGCCTGCTCCAGCTCGTCCAGGGTAACCCGATAATGGGTAATACAGCCGCCCTCCCAGGGGATTATCTCTTGGCTCGTAAACCGGGCGACAAAACTGGCGAGGTTGCGATCAGGCACAAAGAGGATCCGTTGCTGCGGCAGGGATCGGACCACCGCCACGGCATTGCTGGAAGTACAACAAATGTCGCTTTCGGCTTTAACATCTGCCGGGGTATTAACGTAACAGACAACTGCCGCATCCGGGTATCTGGCTTTAGCCTGGCGCAGAGCGGCCACATCGATGCTCGCGGCCAGGGGACAGCCGGCCTGGCTGTCCGGCAGGAGGATTATTTTATCCGGCGCCAGGATGCTGGCGCTTTCGGCCATAAAGCGCACCCCGGCCAGAACTACCACCCGGGCGGTGGTAGAAGCGGCATAACGGCTGAGGGCCAGGGAATCACCCACAAAATCCGCTATATCCTGGACGGCATCTTGCTGGTAGTTGTGGGCCAGGATCACCGCCTGACGTTCTTGCTTGAGTTTTTCTATTGCTTGAATTACTGCCGACATGGTTTCTCCCTTTCCTTAAGTGCTCAGGGCTATCGGGACAGTCAGGGCAATTTCTTGCTCTTAAAAGCAACTGCCAGCCCGTCTGGGATGGACCAAGCATTAGTCTTATCACCTGTCTTGTCAGGTTAAGGCTATTATAAATCGCCTGTCATGCTTCGTCAAGGAAAGGGTTACTCTATTATTACGGGGCAACTTTCCCTACTTCCGGAGCCTGGGGGAGGGAAGCGGCAGGATGAAGGTGATAACTGGGTGGGTAAAAAGAAGGAAGATCCAGTATTGCTGGCTTTAAAAATGGAAATGGCGGCTGAACTGGGACTGCTGGCCAAAATAGAGCAGGGTGGCTGGGGAGCCCTGAGCTCAGCGGAGAGCGGTAAAATCGGCGGGCTGTTGGCGCAGAGACTGCGTAAAGGGTAGGAAGAAAGAGGGCTAGTTTATGCACCGGGATCAAAGGAAAAAAGGGCAGCCACCTAGCAGGCGGAAGGACCGGATTTTAAAACCCGGGGATTTTCCTCAGGGAAAGATGGGCTCCGGCTATATGGCGACCATTGCCGGGCAACCCACCATTAAGGATATGGACGCTGAAGATACCCCGGAAACCCCGGATGGAAAGAGACGCAGCTGATATGCCTGGCGGCCGCTGGGATTAAGTCTGGGCCTCGCCCGTTTCTCCGAGGGAGCTTACGCCCACGCCGGCGAACTAAGAAAAAACAGGTTGAGCAGGGCTAAAGGCTCGTAAAGGCGGCGTTTTAGAGGGCGCCATTACCCGGCAAGCTCCGGGCCTGCAGGTGGACAATCACCCTGTCGCTAACGAGGACCAGGGTAACCCGGAGCTGGAACTGGCGGCCGTTTACCTTCATGGTACGGCCGTCAACCATATTAGGGATGAGAGCCGGATTTAGCCGCCGGACCTCCTGGCCCATTAAAGGGGAGAGGATCTCCTGGACTTCCCTGGTTATGGCTTGGGTGGCGGCCCGTCCTTCTACAGCCGGTGGTTTGTCGCCGCTAAAGGTAATCACCGGCTCAATGGCGGTAATTACCTGGTAGCTTTGCCGGGCCTGGCTTTCTTTCAGTTGGGCCAGTTCTTCACTGGCGGTTGCTAGACGCTGCTCCAGCTCGGCCCGGGCCAGGTGCAATTGTTCCTGCTGGCGGGCCAGGTAGAGGTTCGTCAGGCCGGCCCCCAGCAGAAAACCCAGGAGAAGGATGGCTACATACCGCATCACTCTCGACCTTTCACCTGGAAGGGTCAATGTCTACCACATCACTTACCCCCGGCCAGGTTCTGGATGAGCCAGTAGCCCACCTGGGCGCCGGCAAAGGCGATAATAATGAATAATAATTGTTTGAGGAGGATGCGCAACTGTCCCTCCATGATGCCCTGGCCGAGGATCTCGATGGCGTTGAAGGTACCGCCCATGGCGGCGGCAATGGCCCAGATTTTGATCTCCAGGGCCAGGCGGGTCATGGTCCGTAAAGGCGGTTGCCCTACCAGGACGGCCGCCAGGGAACCTATTATAGCTGCTCCCAGGACGACCCCCAGGGCGGTAAAGAAGATGAGCAGCAGCCGGGGGAAAAAAGCGTCCATAGCGGCACCTCCAGTTATAAAAATATACTACCCGCAGCAGGCATCTATGCCGGACGCCGGTAAAAAGGAATCCGTCTCTAAATGTAGAAATAACTCCCCATGAACTCCTTTGTCCACCTCCACGTTCATAGTGAATACAGCCTCCTGGATGGCGCCGGCCGGGCCAAGGAATTGGCCCAGGCCGCCGGGGAGATGGGTATGCCTGCCCTGGCCCTGACGGACCACGGCGTTATGTACGGAGCTGTGGAGTTTTATCAGGCGGCCCGGGCAGCTGGGGTCAAGCCCATCATCGGTTGCGAGGTCTACGTAGCCCCGCGCTCCCGCCACGACCGGGAGCCCCACCGGGATGATTACCAGTACCACCTGGTCCTCCTGGCCACCGACGCCACAGGTTACCGTAACCTCACGGCCCTGGTTTCGGCCGCCTTCCTGGAAGGTTTCTACTACAAACCCCGGGTGGACCGGGAGCTCCTGGCCCGCCATAGCCAGGGATTGATTGCCCTGAGCGCCTGCCTGGCGGGGGAGGTACCGGCCCACCTGTTAAAAGGCCAGGCGGCTGCCGCCCGGGCCGCAGCCGCCTGGCTACAGGAGGTCTTTGGCCCGGAGAACTTCTATCTGGAACTCCAGGACCAGGGCCTGCCGGAGCAGCGGCAGCTAAACCGTCAGCTCATCGAACTGGCCGCCAACTTAAACATCCCCCTGGTCGCCACCAACGACGCCCACTATATCCGCCAGGACCAGGCCCGGGCCCACGATGTCCTCCTCTGCATCCAGACGGGCAAGACCCTGGACGATCCAAGCCGCCTGCGTTTCCCCACGGCCCAGTTTTATTTGAAGTCGCCCGCCGAGATGGCTGCCCTCTTCCGGGAAGTGCCGTCGGCCCTGGATAATACCCTAGCCATCGCCGAGCGCTGCCAGTTTGATTTTACCTTCGGTCGGCTGCACCTGCCGGCCTACCAGGTGCCGGCCGGGGAGGACGCGACCAGCTACCTCCGCCGCTTGAGTTTCCAGGGCCTGGCCCAGCGTTACCCCCATGACGATGGGACGGCCCGGCAGCGACTGGAGTACGAGCTGGGCATCATCGAGCAGATGGGTTATCCGGGGTATTTCCTGATTGTCTGGGACATGGTCAACTTCGCCCGCCGGCGGGGGATCCCGGTGGGTCCGGGGCGCGGCTCGGCCGCCGGCAGCCTGGTGGCCTACTGCCTGGGCATAACCTCTATTGATCCCCTACGCTACGACCTCCTCTTCGAACGCTTCCTGAACCCTGAGCGGGTGAGTATGCCGGACATTGATATGGACTTCTGCTTTGAGCGGCGGGAGGAAGTCATCCAGTATGTCCGGGAGAAATACGGCCAGGACCACGTGGCCCAGATCATCACCTTCGGTACCATGGCCGCCCGGGCCGCCGTCCGGGATGTCGGTCGCGTCCTGGGCCTGCCCCTGGGCGAGGTGGACCGCATCGCCAAGATGGTGCCCCTGGAGCTGGGCATCACCCTGGAGAAGGCCCTGGCTACCAGCCCGGATTTAAAGGAAAGCTACGCCAGTAGTCCGGAGGTGCGGGAACTCCTGGATACGGCCCGGGCCATCGAGGGTATGCCCCGCCACGCCTCGACCCATGCTGCTGGCATCGTCATTACCCGGGAGCCCCTGGTCCATTACCTGCCCTTACAAAAAACCGGCGACGCCGTCACCACCCAGTATCCCATGCAGGCGGTGGAGGAGCTGGGGCTCCTCAAGATGGACCTCCTGGGCCTGCGTACCCTGACGGTCATCGGCCACGCCCGGGAGGCCATCAACCGTAACCACGGCCGGGAGCTAGACCTGGAGCACCTGCCCCTGGACGATGGCCCTACCTACCAGCTCCTGGCCAGCGGCGAGACCAGCGGCATTTTCCAGCTGGAGAGCAGCGGTATGCGGGCCATCCTGCGGGAGTTGAAACCGGAACGCTTTGAAGATATTATCGCCCTGGTGGCCCTCTACCGGCCCGGGCCCCTGGGGAGCGGTATGGTGGAGGACTTTATCAAACGCAAGCACGGGGTTACCCCCATCAGCTACCTGTACCCGGCCCTGGAGCCGATTCTTAAGGACACCTACGGGGTCATTCTCTACCAGGAACAGGTCATGCGCATTGCCAGCGAGCTGGCCGGTTTTACCCTGGGCCAGGCCGACCTCCTGCGCCGGGCCATGGGGAAGAAGAAACCCGAGGTCCTAGCGGCTCAGCGGGAGCGCTTCCTGGCCGGGGCCGCGGCCAGGGGCATCCCCGGGGAAGTGGCACAGAAGATTTTTGACCTCATGGAATACTTCGCCGGCTACGGCTTCAATGCCAGCCACTCGGCGGCCTACGCCCTGGTGGCCTACCAGACGGCCTACCTGAAAGCCCATTACCCGGCCGAACTCCTGGGAGCCCTTCTTTCCAGCGTGGCCGAGCACCTGGACAAAATGGGTCCCTACCTGGCCGAGTGCCAGCGCTTAGGTCTTGCCGTCCTGCCGCCGGACGTTAACGAATCCGGGGTCGACTTTACCGTTACCGGGGGGCATATCCGTTTCGGCCTGGCTGCCGTGAAAAACGCCGGCCGTTCCGCCGCCCTGGCCATTATCGCTGCCCGGGAAGAGGGCGGCCCCTTTACCTCCCTCCTGGATTTCTGCCGGCGGGTGGACAGCCGCCAGGTTAACAAACGGGTGATGGAAAGCCTCATCCGCTGTGGCGCCTTTAACTCAGTCAACCCCAACCGGCGCCGGCTCCTGGCCGGCCTGGACGAGTGTCTGGAAGCGGCCGCCAGGCGCCAGGAGGACCACCGCAGCGGCCAGGTCTCCCTCCTGGACCTGGTTCCGGAGGAGGTCAGCGAGCCCCGCCTGCCGGAGGTGAGTGACTTCTCCCGGGCCGATATCCTGGCCATGGAAAAGGAACTCCTGGGCTTTTACCTGAGCGGCCACCCCCTGGAGCCCTACATCCCCCTCCTCAAGGGAATGCTTTCCCACTCCCTGGCCGCCCTAACGGAAGCGGCCGACGGCAGCCAGGTGACCGCCGGTGGCCTGGTCAGCGGCCTGCGCCGGCTGGTCACCCGGAAAGGCGACCCCATGGCCGTTCTGACCCTGGAGGACTTCAGCGGCCAGGCAGAGGTAATCCTCTTTCCCCGGGTCTACAGCCAAGTGCGCTCCTGGCTGGCTGTGGACCGGGTGGTTCTGGTGCGGGGGCATATCGATAAGCAGGAAGAGGGGGTTCAGGTCCTGGCCGATCAGGTCCGGCCCCTGGAGCCAGCGACTGGTGGGGTCGCCCTGGTCCCTAGAGACAAGATGGAACGAGGCCCGGCCGGTCCGGCCGGCCGGGAACAGCCCGCCACTGCCCGGGACAGTCAAGATTTTTCGGGAAAGGAAGACAGCAGGAAGACGTCGGAGCAGGCCGGGGGACACTTATATCTCAAGCTCACCAATCAGGAACAAATAACGGCCATCCAGGGCGTTTTAACGACCCATCCCGGACCCTGTCCCGTTTACCTGTACCTGGCTGGCAGCCACCGGACCATCGCCCTGCACCGCAGTTACTGGGTCAAGCCGGCACCGGAGCTGTTGGCCAGTTTGGCCGGGCTTCTGGGGGGGGATGATAAAGTAAAGCTGGTGCCGGAAACCGGCAGAAGAAAGTAGATTATTTGCCCGGGCAGGGAGGAATATCGGGAGTACGGGTGGAATTAGCTTTATAAAAAGAAAGGGGTAACAGCAGTTAAGGAGGTGATAGCCGTGAAGATGGCTGTATATCCAGGTACCTTTGACCCCATAACGAACGGGCACCTGGATATCATCCGGCGGGCGATAGGCCTCTTTGATCGGGTTATTGTGGGCGTGGCTGAAGATAATTATAAAGAGACCCTCTTTTCCCTGGCGGAAAGGGTGTACATGGTCCGGGCCGTTACCGGGGATATGCCCGGGGTAGAGGTAAAATCCTTTACCGGGCTGTTGGTCGATTTCGCCCGCCGGGAAGGAGCCGTGGCTATCGTCAGGGGGTTACGGGCGGTTTCTGATTTTGAATACGAGTTTCAGATGTCGATTATGAATAAAAAGCTGGCTGCTGACCTGGAGACGGTATTTTTAATGACTGCTACGGAGTATTCTTTCCTGAGCTCCAGTATTATTCGCCAGGTAGCCTCCCTGGGGGGATGCATCCGTGACCTGGTGCCGCCCCAGGTGGAACGCGTTTTGTTGCAACGCTACGGTTTTTCCGGGCCGGGTTAAGACAACCAGAGCAGGGGCTGGAGAGTACAATAACCATTTTTAGTAGAACCCTATTTGCAGGGAGGTGAGCTGATGGAAGATCGGGAAAGCGTAACCAATGCCGATTTTATTATCATTAAAGCCCTGGAAAACGGGGTGACCATGATCGGCCTCACCCGGGGCAAGGACACCAAATTTCACCACTCAGAAAAACTGGATAAAGGCGAAGTCATGCTTGCCCAGTTTACTGAGCATACCTCTGCCATGAAGATTCGCGGCCGGGCTCTGGTTATGACGAAATACGGGAGTTTGGAAGCGGGGGAGTGAGCGGCATGTGGACCGTGATTTACATTGCTGCCAACCGTAAGCTGGCCTTACGCTTAAAGGAAACCCTGACCCGGGAAGGTGTTATGGTAAGTTTGCGGCCTATTGGTTCCTGTCAGGAAGAGGAACTGGCGGGGTATGAACTCCTGGTCCCGGAATCCGAGGCCGAAGAAGCCAATGAGATCATTAGTACGGCCCTGACACGCTAGAGGAGGGAACTATTTTTGCGTACCATAGGCGTCTTGACAAGCGGGGGTGATGCCCCGGGCATGAATGCCGCCATCAGGGCGGTGGTCCGCCAGGCCGCCGCCCTGAATATGGAGGTCATCGGCATTTCTCGGGGGTACGCCGGATTGATCCAGGGCGATTTTCGCCGCCTGAATACCGGCTCGGTGGCCGGGATTATCCATCGGGGCGGGACCATCCTGCTGACGGCCCGTTCGGAAGAGTTCCGTACCGAGGCCGGCCGGGCCAAGGCCCTGGACAACTTGCACCGGGAGGGTATTGAAGGCCTGGTGGTCATCGGCGGTGACGGTTCCTTCCACGGCGCCATCCACCTGGCCCAAAAGGGCCTGGCGGTAATTGGTATCCCGGGAACCATCGATAACGATATCGCCGGCACCGATTATACCATCGGCTTCGATACGGCCGTCAATACAGCCGTGGAGGCCATCAGCCGTATCCGGGATACGGCCACCTCCCACGAACGCATCTTTATCATCGAGGTCATGGGCCGCCGCTCGGGCCAGATTGCCCTGGCCGCCGGCATCGCCGGTGGCGCCGAATCCATCCTCGTCCCCGAGTACCCCGTGAATTACGACCTAGTGGTAGAAAAACTGGAACGGGGCCGGCACCGGGGCAAACTCCACAGTATTATCGTGGTGGCCGAAGGGGTGGGCAGCGCCCTGGAAGTGGGGGAGGAGATAGCCCAGCGCACCAACCTGGAGAGCAGGGTAACCATCCTCGGGCATATCCAGCGGGGCGGCGCGCCGACGGCCTTTGACTGTATGCTGGCCAGCCGACTGGGCGCCCGGGCGGTGGACCTCCTGGCCGACGGCGTCAGCAGCCGGATGGTGGGAATCGCCGCCAACCAGCTGGTAGACCGGGATCTGAAGGAGGTCCTTCAGAAAAAAAAGAGCATTGACCCGGACCTGTACCGTTTAGCTGAAGTACTGGCCCTGTAGGCCGGCGGGAGGATAAAGATGCGGCACACGAAGATTGTCTGTACCCTGGGCCCGGCCAGCGAACGGGTTGAGATCATTAAAGCCATGATCCGTGCCGGGATGAGCGTGGCCCGGTTTAATTTCTCCCACGGCAGCCATGCCGAGCATGGAGCGCGCATGGCCGCCGTACGCCAGGCGGCCGCGGAGCTGGGCGCCCGGGTGGCCTTAATGCTGGACAATAAGGGGCCGGAGATCCGCCTGGGTGAGGTTCAGGGCCAGGTTACCCTGCAGGACGGCGACCAGGTGACCCTGACGACAGAACCCATTGTTGGTGACGCCAGGCGCCTGCCGGTGAGTTTTGCCGGCCTGCCGGGTGACGTCCGGCCGGGCCAGACCATCCTCCTCGACGACGGGCTGGTGGAGCTGGAGGTTTTAACAACTACCGCCACCGAGATCCATTGCCGGGTGCGCCACGGAGATGTTATCTCCAGCCATAAGGGCGTCAACGTCCCGGGAGCCGAGATCAGCTTGCCGGCTCTGACGGAGCAGGATATCAAAGACCTGGAGTTTGGTCTCGGACAGGGGATCGACTTTCTTGCCCTCTCCTTCGTCCGGACGGCCGGGGATGTCCTGACGGTGCGCCGGGAGCTGGAAAAGCACAACGCCAGGGTGGCCATCATCGCCAAGATCGAAAACCATGCCGGGGTGAAGAACCTGGAGGAGATCCTTCAGGTGGTCGACGGGATTATGGTCGCCCGGGGCGACCTGGGGGTGGAGATTCCCGTCGAGGATGTACCGCTGGTGCAAAAGAAGATTATCGAGGCCTGCAACCTGGCGGGCAAGCCGGTCATCACCGCCACCCAGATGCTGGAATCCATGGTCCACAATCCCCGGCCGACCCGGGCCGAAGCCAGCGACGTGGCCAACGCCATTTTCGACGGTACGGACGCCATTATGCTCTCCGGGGAAACGGCCATGGGCCGCTACCCGGTGGAAGCGGTTGCTACCATGGCCCGCATCGCCCGCCGGGCCGAGCGGGGGTTGCCTTACGGTGACCTGCTGGCTAAAAAGGCCCTTGCGGCTGAGCGGACGGCTACCGACGCCATCAGCCACGCCAGCTGCACCATCGCCTATGAGCTGAATGCCACCGCCATTATCACCCCCACAGCCTCTGGTTCGACGGCCCGCCGGGTAGCCAAGTACCGGCCCCGGGCCCCCATCCTGGCCACCAGCCCCAACGAAAGGGTTTTGAACCAGCTCTGCCTGGTTTGGGGAGTCGAACCCCTGCTGGTGGAGCCCACCAGCGGTACCGACGAAATGGTCAACGCCGCCGTAGCAGCGGCCATTATTTCCGGCCAGGTGAAACAGGGCGACCTGGTGGTCATCACCGCCGGGGTGCCGGCTGGCGTGCCCGGGACTACCAACCTCCTCAAGGTCCACATTGTGGGTGAAGTCCTGGTCCGGGGCCGGGGGATCGGCCGGGAGGTCACCAGCGGCCCGGTACGTCTGGTAAAGACGGCCGCCGAAGCCGTTGCCCGGGTGCAAAAGGGCGACATCCTGGTAACCACAGAAACCGATCCCGACTACCTACCGGCTATGGAAAAAGCGGCGGCGGTAATCACCGAGACCGCGGGCCTGAGTTCCCACGCTGCCGTGACGGGCCTGAGCTTGGGCATACCGGTGGTGGTCGGGGCCAAAGGCGCCACCACTAAACTAACCGATGACCTGATTGTGACCGTCGACGTCGTCCGCGGCCTGGTCTACCGCGGCCAGACCCGGGTATTGTAAACTGGCTGGGGCATGGGACTGGCGGGTAGGCTCCAGACTCCGTGGTTCTCGGCGAGCAAACTTGGCGCTCAGCCTTGCTCGGTGACGGGGGGTGGCTTGGCTTTATTCCTTTGATCAATCATAACGGGGCGTGCTACTTCCGTTCCTGAAGTCACGTTATGATCCCCATCCCGTTCACCGTCGCCTCGCTGCGGCTTCGCTGAGTTTGCTTACGCCTCGAACCAAGTCGCCTTCCGCCTGTACCTGCCAGCCCCTAGGAAACTAACAATTGCCTGATTTGGCAGAACCCTATTATTGGAGGAGGGGAGATATGGTCCGGCAAGTAGGCATCACCGATACGACCCTGCGGGACGGCCACCAGTCCCTGCTGGCCACCCGCATGAAAACCGCCGATATGTTACCCATTGCGTCCCAGATGGACGCCGTTGGTTTCCATTCCCTGGAGGTCTGGGGCGGCGCCACCTTTGACGCCTGCATGCGCTTCCTGAATGAAGACCCCTGGGAGCGCCTGCGGGCTTTGCGACGGGTCCTACCCAACACTAAGCTGCAGATGCTCCTCAGGGGGCAGAACCTCCTGGGTTACCGTCACTACGCCGATGATGTGGTCCGGGAGTTCATCCGGTTGAGCATCAAGAACGGCATCGACATCCTGCGTATCTTCGATGCCCTGAACGATGTCCGCAACATGGCCCTGGCCATGAAAGTCGCCCGGGAGGAAGGCGGCCATGTCCAGGCTACCATCAGCTATACCACCGGGCCGGTCTACGACGACGACTACTACCTGCACCTAGCCCGGGACCTGGCCAAACTGGGGGCCGATTCCCTGTGCCTGAAGGATATGGCCGGCATTCTCACCCCCACCACCGCCTACCGCCTGGTCCAGAAGATCAAAGCCGCGGTAGACCTGCCCCTGCAGCTCCACTGCCACTACACCAGCGGCATGGCCGCCATGACCTACTTAAAAGCCATTGAAGCCGGGGCCGACGTCATCGACACCGCCATGTCGCCCCTGGCCCTGGGCACCTCCCAGCCGGCTACTGAGACCATGGTCGCCACCCTGGCCGAAACCCCTTACGCCACCGGCCTGGACCTGCATAGGCTGGGGGAGATCGCCGCCTATTTCCGCCAGGTACGGCAGCAATATAAGGAGTTCGACCTGGGGGACGGCACCGTTGATGCCAACGTCCTGCGCTACCAGGTGCCGGGAGGGATGATCTCCAACTTCATGTCCCAGCTGGCCCAGCAGAACGCCCTGGACCGCTTGCCGGAAGTCCTGGCGGAGGTGCCCCGGGTGCGGGCCGACCTGGGCTACCCCCCCCTGGTCACCCCCTCCAGCCAGATGGTCGGCGCCCAGGCGGTCCTAAACGTCCTGGCCGGGGAAAGGTACAAAATGGTGACGCGGGAAGTCAAGGACTATCTGCGCGGCCTCTACGGCCGGCCGCCGGCGCCCGTTGACGCTGACGTCCGCCGGCAGATCATCGGCGGCGAAGAGCCCATCACCTGCCGCCCGGCCGACCTCCTGGAACCCCAGCTGCCGGCTGCCCGGCAGGAGATCGCCCCCTATCTGGAAAAGGAAGAGGACGTCCTCTCTTACGCCCTCTTCCCGGCGGTAGCCAAAAAGTTCCTGGCCGAACGCCTGGCCTCCCGGACGGGAGTGGATTATAATCTGGTTGAAGCCGCCCGGGAGCCCGTCTACCCAGCGTGATATCTAATATCTAATAAATAAAGGGGAAGAGAAACCAATGGGTGATTTAGACAAGTCCACCATGGTCAAAAGGTTGACGGAAGTCCTGCACCTGGATACCGGCATTGTCGGCGTTAAACTCTATAAGGACAGGCAGGACCTGCCCCGCCGACCCTATAACTGGAAGGTCAACATCTGCCAGCTGGTTTCGGCAGCCCGCTACCAGGGCAAGGCCAGCTCCGGCACCCCGGACCTCATGGTCTGCGCCATCGGCGCCGCCTGCACCGGGCTCATCAAGACCCCGGAACGCTTCACCAGCGGTAAGGCCGCCCTGGGCCATTATGTGGCCGACGTTGAGGCCGGGAAGCGCTTCATGGCCAACACCTATAAACTGGGAGACAATGGTAAAATTTATGACGCCATCTATATCGCCCCCCTGGAGAGCTATAAAAAAGACGACCCCGATGTGGTGGTCATCTACGCCAACCCGGCCCAGATGATGCGCTTGATCCATTGCTGCCTCCATGAGACCGGCGAGGCCGTCAAGGCCGATACGGTGGCCGAGGCCGCCCTCTGTTCCTCCATTGGTTTTGCCGTTCAAGAACAAAAGCCCGTCATCGGTTTCCCCTGCGGCGGTGACCGCACCTTTGGGGGTACCCAGAAGGACGAGCTTGTTTTCGTAGCACCCTATAATATGCTGGAAACGGTAGTCGAGAATATGGAGAGCCTGCTCATGGGCGCGGGGCAGCTATATCCCGTGGCGCCCTTTAACAACTACACGCCGGTTATGGTCCAGTCTTATACCCTGCAACCGGAGGACCTGGAGGAGAAGTAAAGTTGTTATAGCCGGGTGCATCTCGCCCCCCAAACAGCTAGAGGCCGGAAAAGAATAAGGCTAATTGCGGTGGGGTTTTAGGCTTAAGTAAGGCTCAATAACTATACTGGTGCCCGCCAGGCGGGCTATCTCCGGATAGTTACGCCTGGTTTTTTGTTCCGGTGAACGGGCCAGGACCCCGGCAACGCTCAACTGCTCCGGTTCCAGGCGGTAGGCGACGATGGCAGCGGAACGGTTGCCCCGGATGCCGGCATAGGCCTTACCACGCAGGGTGCCCATGATCAGGATATGGCCGCCGGCCTTAATGACGGCTCCTTCATGAACGTCCCCCAGCCACGTGATATGGCCCGGGTAGTTGATCTCCTGGCCGTTTCGCAGGTTGCCCTCGTCGAGGAGGGTGGGCAGGTCGGTGGCCAGCAACCCGGCTGCAACTTCCGGCTCAGCAGGTAAAGCCCCGGGTGCAGTTAACCCGGCGGTACCGGCAATCGCTGACATTTGTCCTGGGAGAAGGGGCGACCCAATCGCTACAGCCAGGGCACCGGCTGCTACTGATATAGCCTGGCTTCCCCCCGGGCGGCGCCGGTAGGGCAGGGCGATGTGCTCTCCCGGTACCAGGCCGTGCTCCCGGCAGATAGCCTCCAGCTCGGCGGTTTCCAGCCTGTTCAGGGGTGAGGTGGGTACTAGGGCATAAGAAGCCCCTCGGAAGAATCCCCGGGCGGCGGCAAATTTCGCGGCCAGGTTGGACCGAATTTCATTGAAATCCCGGCTGGCATCCAGTAAAATAAGCAGGCCGCCCCGGGTTCCTTTTATAGTAATGCAATCCTGGGCCATGGATGTTTCTCCTTCCCGATATTCCGGCATAATTTCCTATTTTACTGGAAGGATTCGCCCTAAAGGGTCATTTTTCCTGCCGTGGCCGAAACTTTTCGAAGTTTGTTCGTGGCCGGAAAGCCGGCCGCAAATCCTGTCGCCTGGCAGGATTCGGCGCAGTACGGGGAGAATTTTTAGCGAGGTAGAAACCGCTTTCTGCAAGAAACCTTATCAGGACTGATAAAGGAAATGGACCTGAAGCCGATGGATGGACTACAGGTCCCAGAGTGTGGAGTGAAATCCAAGATGACGAGAAGTAAAATTTTTGAAACCAGCATCTTGATAGCCATTCTCACCGGGTGTCTTCTTTTAATGGCGGCCATAGGTACGGGCCGGCTGCAGCCAGCCAGCGCCTACCAGCAAGTTCAGGCCGGCCTCCTGGTCACAGGCAGTGAGAGTTCACCCGATACCTTGATGGCCTACCAGGCGGTTTTGCGGGAGGAGGGTTTCCCGGCGGTAAGGGTTGGGCCAGAGGATCTCAACCAGCAACCGCGGGCCCTGGTGGCCCGTTACCCGGCTTTGATCCTTCCGGAAGGCCTGAATCAGAGCCTGTCCCCCGAGGTTGCCGGCAGGTTAAATGACTACGTCCTGGCCGGCGGTAAGGTTTTATTGGTTTATGACCCCGGTACCAAGGGCGCCGATGGCGGCAATATGGCTGAACCCTCCCTGGCCAGCCTGGCTGGAGTGAACTATGGCCTGCCGGATCGAGGGGGGAAGGAGAGTTATGATGGTTACTGGCAATTCCCTTCTCCCCAGGAAGCCGCGGGCTGGGGGATCACCCCGGGCAAGCTCTCTCACGGTAATGCCGTCAGCAGCTACGGCTACGGCCGGCTGAGCTACCGGCATGTCCGGGCCAGGCTCCTGGACGCCCGGGCGATAGCCTTTGACACCCGGCAAGGCTGGAACCCGGTCATCACCGACAAACTCTACCCCTCCGGGGGGGCTGTGGTTTATGCCAACCTGCCCCTGGCCTTTTACAAGCAAATGTCCGACGACCTGGCCATGCGTTCCGTCCTGCGCACCTTTCTCATCAAATATGCCCATGTGCCCCGCCTGGTCAACACGCCCGGGGGCAGGGGCGGCCTGGTGCTTAATTTCCACCTGGATAGCAATGCCCACATCCTGCCCCTGCGGGCCATGATCCAGCGGGGCATCTTCCGTCCAGAACTGCAATACTCTATCCATATCACCGCCGGTCCGGACACCTATCACCCGGGGGACGGCCAGGGCTTTGACGCCGCCTCCCCGGTCAAAGGCAGGCCCTGGGTTAAGGAAATGCAGAAATACGGGGCCATCGGCTCCCACGGCGGCTGGATTCATAACTACTTTGCCGCCAATCTGGAAAAATTCCCGCGCCAGGAGGCCTGGCGTTACCTGGCCTTAAATTGCGATACCCTGGCGGCTATCACCGGGAAACCGGTGCTGGAGTATAGCGCCCCGGTGGGCCATCATCCCCCCTTTGTCAACGAATGGCTGCAGCAGCACGGCGTCCTGGCCTATTATAGCCCCGGGGATACCGGTTCGGCGCCCACCCGCAGTATTTTCCACGGTCGCCAGGTCAGCGGTAACTTATGGTCCTTTCCCGTTACCCCTTATGGGAAATACGCCGCCCTGGAAGAGTTCATGGCCTTCGGAGTGCCTTTACCGGAGGTTGAGGGCTGGCTGGATAACCTGTTGAATTTTATCGAAGAGGACCACGTTATCCGTCTGATCTACACCCATGCCAACAGGAAGGAGTATGCTCTGGAGGCACTGGCTCACCTGGCGGAACGGGCGGCCCGGGATCAGGAGGAAGGCCGCCTGCTGGTCTGGCCCATGAGCCGCTTTGCCGCCTTTTTAAACCGCTATGAACAGACCGAAGCCACCTTCAGCCGCGAACCGGCCGGGTGGCAGGTCAAGCTGGCTAATAAAGCCGGCCTGGAGGATATGACCGTAGCCCTTTATGTTGGCGCCAGGCGCTACCGGGTCCTCGGCCGCCACCTCTCCTGGCGCCAGGAAGGCGAGTGGTTGTACATTACAACTACAGCTAACGCGGCCGCAAACCAGATTTATGTCCGGGTGCTGAAATAGGGTTGTTGCAACCAACAAAAAAGCCGGGCCTGAACCCGGATGGAAATTAATCATTTTCGACTACATACCACTGTCCCGCCACGCGGCTTATAAAGTATGTATTATCGAGGACAATTTTCATTGGCCACGGCTCCGGCGAACGGCTTTAATTTCAGCTTCCATTGCGGCGTCCGTAATTTGAGCTAGCCCTTTTTGGGATTGCATCATATATCTCTTATCTTATTGCCGGCAACCCGGATTTTGGTCTACCCACTTGATGTAGCGAGGAGCCAAAAGAAAAAGGACCCCCTAGATACATACGATGATGCCCATCATGGGATAATAAACTTAGAAAGGAGGAATAGCATGTTCAAGCACGATAAGAACCTGCTAGAAATGGTTCGTATGGAACGGCCGAACCCAAACTACGCGGCGCTTTTACAGGAGCAGATCGGGGGCCCCCACGGTGAGCTGAAAGCCGGGTTACAATACCTGGCCCAAAGTTTTCGCATTCAAGACCCGGACATCAAGGATATTTTCCTTGACATCGCCGCGGAGGAGCTTAGTCACCTGGAAATGGTATGTACGGCAGTCAACCTCTTGAACGGCCATGAACCCCAGGCCATGAACGCCACCATCGGCAATGTCCAAGCGCATGTAACGACTGGACTCAATCCCTTTTACAGCAACGCCTCCGGCCAGGTGTGGACCGCGTCTTATATTGAAGCCACCGGTGACCTGCCCGCGGATCTGCTTTCCAACATCGCCGCCGAACAACGTGCCAAGGTTGTTTATGAATATCTGCACCGGCAAATCGCGGACCGGTATGTGCGGCAGATGATCGATTTCCTGTTGAACAGGGAAGAGGCACACAACACCATGTTCCGGGAATGCTTCCAGAAGGTCCAGGGAACCGGCTCCACCCAGGACTGGGGTGTGGACAAGGATGCCCGGCTCTTTTTCAACCTGTCCACACCCGGCAACTATGTGGGTTCCTCCCTGCACAACCCGCAACCACCGTCCTTCACCCAGCCGCAAATCCCGCCCCAGTAAAATAGTTAGGGGCGGCTTTTACCAAAAAGTACTATAAGGTAAGATCGTAAACAGGGAAGCGGCCCTCCCTGATATGGAAGGGCCATATCAACCCCTGGCTTGTAAGCACTGCCCCAGTACGCCTTGGAGTAGTCGCACCGTCAAAACGGCGGGGCAATAATTACCGTTCTGTTGCCGGGGGCCAGCATTATCCCTTTGCCTGCCTTCCTGGTTTAAAATTCGGCCGCCAACATTTTTCCCTTGGCCCGGGTAAAGATGTCGTCGGCAATTTCCATGGCCCGGCGCTTCGCTTCCGCCTCGTCAACGGTTAATAACTGCCGGTCCTGCATGATGATCCGGCCGTTAATGATCGTTGTCTCTACATCAGCCGCCTTGGCACAGTAGACAATATTTTGCAGGAGATCATGGAGAAAACCCCGGTGGGGTCCATCTAGCCCCAAGATAATCACGTCGGCCAGTTTGCCGGGCAACAGTTCGCCGGCGTTGATCCGGGCCGCCCGGGCCCCGTTCACCGTAGCCATTTGCAACACCTGGCCGGCCGGAAGCAGACTGGCGTCCTGATAGCGCGCCTTTTGGAACAAGGTAGCCGCCCGCATTTCCTCAAACATGTCCAGCAGATCGTTAGAGGCCGCCCCGTCAGTACCTATGGCCACCGTCAACCCCCTGGCCAGCATTTCCGCCACCGGCGCGATACCGCTGCCCAGTTTGGCGTTACTCTTGGGGTTATAGACTGGTATGACCCCGCGTTCCCGGGCCAGGTCCATTTCGGCCGCCGTCAGGTAGACGCAGTGAACGGCCGTAAAATGCTGCTGCAATAAGCCCAGGCTATCCAGGTAGGCCAGGGGCGTCAGGCCGGATTCTTCTTCAGCAAGGGTTACATCCCGGCTGTTCTCCGAAACATGCACCTGCAAGCCCAGGTCATGGGTAATTGCTGTCTCGCCCAACCACTGGAGAAAATTTTTGGTACAGGCGAAGGGTGTTGACGGGGCCATAAATATCTGGACCAGGGGGCTCTCTGCGGGCACCTGGTGCCATTCCTTGATATAGCTTAAAATTTCCGCCTTGCGTTGCTCATCGCTAAGGGATAGTTCCTTAGGTACCCACCTGTTAACGGCCGTAATGGCCCCGACGCCACGAAAGCCGATATTTAGCCAGGCCTGGAAAACGCTCGGCAGGGTTTTATCCATATTTATGCAGCAGGTGATGCCACCCTTAATCATTTCCATGGCCCCTAATAAGGACCAGTAATAGCCGGCGGTAGCCTCCCGCCGCTGTAGGTAATCTTCCTGGATTACGTTGGTAAAGGGAAAAGTGACTTCTTCACACCATTCTTTAAAAGGCAAATCATCGCGGCGTGCTTTCAGGAAGCACTGATAGAGATGGGTATGGGCATTGATGAGCCCCGGCATGACCACCTTACCTGTAGCTTCAATAATGGTGGTGTCGCGCCCGGCCGTGAGGTCCGGCCCAATTAAGCTGATCTGATTGCCTTCAATAAGCAAATCAACGTTTTCCAGGATCTTTTCGGCATTTTGAATTAAGTAGCGGGCATTCTTAATTAAAATGGCCATGGGTTGGTCCTCCTTAAGAGGTTTGCATGCCGAATATCCGGGTGGCATTTAGCCCTTTAACGCTGGCTATTTCTGCGTCAGGCAGTCCCGAGGCTGCCAGGTCTTCCAGGTAGCGCTGCGGCGATAAGAGAGGGAAGTCGCTACCTAGCAGGATCTTATCCAGTACGCCGGCTGCTTTGACGGCCTGGTAAATAACCGGCGTATAGAGAAAAGGCGACGCCGCGGTGTCATAATATACATTAGCCAGGGTACGTTTTAATTCCGGCATGAGTTCATAAACCCATAGGCCCCCGCCCCAGTGGGCTAAAATTATCTTTAACTTGGGGTTATTCTCGGCAAAGGTGCAGGCCTGGGGGAGAGTGGTCTTCGTTTTACCGGGGTAAAAATGGCCCACCGGTTCATTAAGGTGGACCAGCACCGGCCACTGCAACTCGCTGCAAAGGCCAGCCAGTTCACCCATATCCTCTTGCCGGGCCAGGTCAAAACCCTGCCCTTCCGGAAACAGTTCCCCCACACCGGCAAGCCCGCCGGCCCGGCAGCGTTCAAGCTCGGCCTCCAGCCCCCCGGCCAGGGGATTGACACAGGCCAGCCCGATGAAACGGCCGGTATAACGCTTGGTCATTGCCATGACATAGTTGTTGGTTTCCTGGCACAGGCCCATATCCTTGAAAGCAAAACCAAAGACAACAGCTACGTCAATGCCGGCGCGATCCATTTCGGCAATAGTATCTTCGGCAGTAGCAAATTTGTTTTTGGGGCTACTGGTAAGTAGGTTAAAATAGTGGTCCATCCCGCGGTAACGCTCTACGGCGGCGATCACCTCCGGCGCGGTCAGGTGCACGTGACAGTCAACGGTCAGCTGGCGCATGCTTATGATCCCTCCCGGGAAACTCGGCGTTGGCAGCAAGGGTACCCAGGGAAAGCAGGCCTACTGGCGGTCGGAAACTGCCGGTTTCAATATCGCCCACGCCAACGCCCAGCTCGGCAGCCAGGATCCTGGCTATCAACCGGCAGCAGGTGCGGCCCTGGCAAAGGCCCATACCTGCCCTGGTGCGCCGCTTGATGGCGCTTAGGGAATGGTCACCCCGGCGGATGGCTGCTAGTATTTCCTCGCGGGTGATTTCTTCACAGCGGCAAATAATCTCTCCTTCTTCCAAGTTCAAGACTCCCTTCCCAGACCCCGTACTTCCCCGGCCAGCTCCTGCGGTACAATTACCTGCACTACCATGGTGGGATCATCCCGGCGCGGCTGCCATACCCTCAAGGTTTGACCGAAGCCAATGGTTTTACCCTCCCGGTCGGATACTGCCACCTGCTGTCCAGGTTCCGGCCGGGGTAGGTATTCGTAAGGAAAGGCTACCACAGCCTGGCCGGGGGCATAGCTCCGGTCGATTAGGAATATAGCCAGTCCGGGACAGGCCACGACACAGAGGCCGCAACCCTTGCATCTGGCCTGGTCCAGACGCGGCTGGTTGGTAATAGGCTCGCCCACGGTAATGGCACCAAAGGGACAGGCTGTTTCACAGGGATTACAGGGAATAGCTTGCGGGCATTCGATGACGGCGACTAAATGACGTGCTGGCGCTAATTTGGTATTTACCATTGGCAATTCCCCGATTTCAAAAGCATTTCTTTGGCCTGCTGCCGTTTTATACCAAAGGGGCCGCTGCGCAGTTTGGCCAGTCCGGACTTAATTTCCATTAGCTGCGCTTCCGCCTCCCCCGGGCGCAAATACCCCAGGTCTGCCGCCACAGCCACCCCTGCTAGGCGCCCTTCTTCCAGGGCCGTGCTGGCTTCTTCGACACCAGCTACATCCCCGGCAACATAAATGTCCCTGGTAATAGCCATCTTGCTGTTATGAACCGGAACATGGCCCCCGAGGTCCGGCAGATAGACCACCCGACCACCGGCGAGGCGGACCAATTCGAGGCGCGGGGCCAGGCCAACAGCCAGGCAGATGGTATCCACCTTAAGGGTTTGAATATCTTCCCGGCCCGCACCTGCAGGGGAGATAAGGGCCTCTATAACCCCCTCCTTGCCCCTGGCGGCGACAATAGTATGTCCCAGGTAGAAAGGCACGCCCGCCCGGTGCAGCTTGGCGGCATGAACCGCATAGCCCCCTATCCCCGATGCTACTTCAATAATACCTACTACCTCAGCCCCCGCCTGCAACAGCTGGTAAGATACGATCAGGCCAACGTTACCTGAACCAATCATCAACACCCGCTTTCCCGGCAAGACCCGGTGCAGGTTAACCATAGTTTGGGCCGCGCCGGCAGTCATCACTCCCGGTAGGGTACAGCCCGGGAAAGCAAGGGCGTTTTCCGTCGCCCCGGTGGCCAGGATTATTTTACGCGCCCGTAAGGTTTGGGTTTTTCCCTCCCTGATAATGGCCAGTTCATTACCGTTAAAGAGGCCCCACACCCGGGTGTTAAGCCAGACCTCTACCCCAAGGCTTTCTGCTTCCGCCAGTAAGCGGCGACCAATGATAAAACCCCGGGTGCCGGCAAAGTGTTCTTTAGAACCAAAAAACTTATGGATTTGTTTGAATAACTGCCCGCCCGGGAGGTGGTTTTCATCAAGCACTAGCACCCGGACCCCGGCACGGGCCGCAGCAATGGCGGCGCCCAATCCCGCTGGCCCGGCCCCGACAACAACGCATTCAATGTTCCCCATGGTCATCGCCCCATTTCCCCAGGCCCTCCTGTGTCCGGATGTCCATTCCTTCCCGCACGGGCGTGATACAGGTACGCACATTGGGAATACCATCAACCTGCATCAGGCAGTCGGCACACTGGCCGGTGCCGCAAAAAATGCCCCGGGGTTCATGCCTTTTAGGGGTATAGCGGCAAACACGAATGCCGTTTGCCAGCAGGGCGGCGGCAACCGGTTCACCCTCCCTGGCTTCGACAGGGCGGCCATCAACCCAGATTGTGACAGTATGATCTAACGTCAGTCCCCCCAGGATGGGGTGTTCCCAAACCCGCATTACCAATCATCCTTTAGTTGAAAAAAGATTGGGCCAGCATATCCGGGCGAATGCTACCGGCGCTAAAGGTGTTGCCCGTGGCAATGTTGTTGATAATAAACCTGGCTACGGTATGCACGTCCTTATCAATCTCATAGAAGTCATAGTTCCCGGCCTTGAAGATCTCCATGAATGGCGTGCCGTACAATCGGGAAGCCTCGAGGGGCAATTTGTTAATTACTTCTTCTACCTCACCATCCGTGCAGTCGACAAAGAGAGTGACACTGGTGCCATATAGTAATGATGTATTAACCCTGTCCATAGCCCGGATTTCATCGCGAATTACCGGCGGCAGAGGAGAACTGCCCAGGCCGCAAACTACTTTGCTGACATCAAAACCCTTAACGTGAAGTCGCCACATGGCCGGTTCGACGCTGCGGGCCACCACCTGCATGGCACCGGCTACGCTGCCCGTGGCCGCAACAAGGATATATAGATTTTCCGGGCTGATGTTGCAAGCCCTGGCTGCATCCTCAGCGACAGTTTCATCCGGGAGTTCGGTACTCTGGATGGCCAGGACGGCTTCATGGTTGATATCTTTGTAAGGCACCACCCGGCAAAAAACATCCCTTTGGGCGATGGCTCGCAAGGGGCCAGAACCAAGGGGAGCAACTTGTTTACTATCCCTGGCCTCCGTTATCCGCCAACCGGAAAACTGAGCCGCCAGGCAAGTAATGGCTGGCTGATCAATATAAACATCTACCGTAGGCAGGACCAGATCTTGTATATTAAAGGTGCCAAAGCCAACTTCCCCGATACCGCCAATGGTCGCTTCAATGAATCTTTTACCAGCCATCAGGCCGCCTCGGGCTTTCACCCCCATATCGATGACCGTAGCCCCGTTGGCCAGGCGGCTGACAGTGATATTAAGCTGGCGGCTGTCAGCAATAATTTCTTTTACAATCCTCACTGCTTCAGCATTGATACTAAACACCTAAATCTCCTCCCAAAGATTGTTGACAATTTCATTGGTCTAACCATCGGGGGCATGCTGCCGGCCAGCGAGCCGGCAAATTCTCATGCCCCCTGTCCTTTACCTTGTTTTAATCCTCGTCTTCTTCATCAAACTTTTCCGCTTGCGGGCCGACAAAAACACCGATCTTGGGCAACCCGATCAGCAGAGGGATACCGATAATCGCCGAGCCGATGGCAAATATTGTTCTTTCCACCGGCGCCACAAAGGTAAGGTAGATCCAAACTTTGGCCGGCAATTTTAAGACTATCAGAGTGAAGTAGTTGGCAATGGAGGCTGCCCCGACGAAACCGGTAAACGCCGCCAGCCAGACACCCACTGCTTTACCGAACACGTTATCCCGGGCCAGCCACTTAAAGCCCAGGAAGCCACCTATCAGAGCACCCAGAACACCCAAGCTATAAAAGACGGCCGGGAACATGGGTACCTGGCGGCCGATGGCCGTAGTAAACCATAAGAGCGTTCCCAGTAAGATAATGCCAACTGCAGGTAACGGTTTGCCCCGGGAAACACAGCCAGCTACCAGAGCATTGATCGTGCCAACAATGAAGGTTCCAAGGCCCAGCCAGGCCGTGTGGGGAGCTAAAATCTGGCCGATGAAACTGCCGATGGCGGCGCAGATAGCCCCGGGAATAGGCCCGAAGAAAATGCCGGACAGGGGAAACAGGGCCGTGCTGACACTAAAGGTGCCTCCTGTACCAATCATGGGCAGCGACGGCAGCATATGCGCCACCGAAAGCACTGCTGCCCAAACGGCAATGACCGCTGGGTGGGTATTGCCGAACTGCCTACCGGAACTGGTAGCAGTCTTAAACTGTGGTTTCGCCATTTCCTTCCCTCCTTGTTTAAGTTCTCCTTCACCAATAAAACCCTTTGATCCTTACCCGCCACCCCCCCCTTTTGTTAATTAATATGGAACCTCGGCAACCTACCGGCGGGATTTAGTTGACCTTACCCTCGGATGGGTGCCTGGTGCTCCCGCGAAGTAAAACTACCACCTACCATCCCGGTATCCTTTCGTATACCACTATGGCTGCCGGCCCCCTCTTAATTTTGCCATGACGGCATCCCCCAGTTCAGGTACCCGCAATACCGCTTCTTTTAATCCTAGAACAGGCGCCAGCTCAAAACCCAGCTGGGTTATTTGCGGGGGGGCAATGTGGGTCAAACGCAGGCGTTCTGATTGGGCAAAGACTACCCTGGTGCTGTCATCCAGCAGGATCTCCCCCTGGCCCAGCACAATGATCCGCTCGGTATACTCGGCCACCAGGGCCATATGATGGGTCACCACTACCACTGTATGGCCGGCCCGGTGAAATTCCCGGGCTATATCCATTATTTGATAACAGCCGCGGTAGTCCTGGCCGCTGGTAGGTTCGTCGAGAATAATAATTTCCGGCCGCATGGCCAGGACCGAAGCAATCACTACCTTGGCCCGATCGCCTTTACTTAAAGCCGGCGGAAATTCCTGCCGCATTTCCTCCAGTCCCACCCACTGTAGGGCTGTCTGCACCCTTTCCGCTACCTCTTCCGGGGTTAGGCCTAGATTTTTTGGCCCAAAGGAGACTTCTTCCTCCACCGTGGCGGCAAAGAGCTGGTGATCGGGGTTCTGGAGGACAAAGCCGGCCCTGGTTGCCAGCTCAGCCACAGTTACATCCCGGGTATTTACCCCAGCAACAAAGACATTGCCCTCCGTTGGTTTAAGCAAGCCGGTAATATTTTTAAGCAAGGTGGATTTGCCGGCCCCGTTCTGGCCGATCATCCCTACAAACTCGTTCTGTTTAATTGTTAAATTTATATTTTTCAAGGCTACGAAGCCAAATTCGTAAACATAGGTTAAATTTTCGATTTTAATTGCTGCTGTTTCCATTTCTTCACCTCCTCGAGGACAGCAGTTCTTCCACCATTGGTCGCGCTTCCTGAAGTAAAATAGGGAAACCGTCCAAAACAACACCTTGTTCCTGCAAATAGGATGCCAGTTCCGCTACCTGCGGGGGACGAATCCAGGTCTGGCGCAGAAGTTGGGTGTCTTTAAAGATTACCTGGGGCCTGTCAAAAGCCAGCATGCTGCCCTGTTTTAACACGCAAACCTTGTCGGCAAACTGGGCTATTTCTTCACTGTTGTGGGTGGCAATGACAATGGTCATACCGTAGCGCTCTTTCAATTCCCTAATTACGGCAAAAACCTCCAGGGTGCCAAGGGGGTCTAACTGGGAAGTCGGCTCATCCAGCACCAGGATTTCCGGCTGCATAGCCAGGACGGCCGCGATGGCCAGCCGCTGCTTTTGCCCACCGGACAGGGCTGTGGGCGGGCGGTCTTCGTAGCCCTGGAGGCGCACCACCTCCAGCACCCATTTGATTGTCTGGCGGATTTTCTCCGGCGGCTGGCCCAGGTTTTCCGGGCCAAAGGCAATTTCGTTGCTGATTTTAGTGGTAAACAGCTGGGTTTCCGGGTCCTCAAGAACCATGCCTACTTTCTGGGCCAGGTGGGCAATAGGAGTTTCGCGGGTATCAAAACCGGCAACCGTCACCCGGCCCTTCATCTTGCCACCCTGGGAGCGGGGTATGATGCCGTTTAAACACTGGCAGAGGGTTGTTTTCCCAGCACCATTCTCGCCCATGACGGCTACAAATTCACCTTTTTTTATTTCTAAGTTGATGTCTTTCAAAGCCCATCTTTTGGTGCGGGGGTAACGATATGACAATTTTTCGATCCTGATCAATGTCTCAGACACACGCCTCACCCCTTAAAGCACAAAGTTGGCAACCAGGACTGCGATGTTATAAACAATGACTATGACCAAGATGGCCCAATCCCGCTTATTCATAACAATATCTTCAATATAGGTTCGTTTTGGGTGGGTACCAAAGGCGCGGACATCCATGGCCACACCCATGATCTGGGCCTTGCGCATGGCACCGATAATCAGGGGGACAACCAAGGTTGGATAGGCCTTCATCTTTTGCATGAAACTTCCCTTTTCAAAGACGGTAAAACCACGCATTTTCTGGGCATCCATGATGACGCCTGTCTCTTTTTCCAGGGTGGGGATAAGATTGATGGCCGTTGTCGCCGTGTAGGCGACTTTATAGGATAGGCCCATGCGAACTAACCCTAGAGCAAAGAGGTGAATGGGCGTGGTCATGGTAACCAGGGGCAGCAGGGCTACCAGGGCAATGAGGCGCAGATTGAGGAGGAGGCCGAAGATAATGCCTTCCAGGGAAAGGCGGCCCAAGCCACCGATGAGGGGGACCGCCCGGGGGATAACCGGTTCCAGCAATGTGGTCGGCCCGCCCAGGAAAAGGCCCTGCAACAGGGTGAGAAGGGCAAACAAGCTCAACAGGAGCTTAAAGTAACCGGTCAGGGTTTTCAAGGGCAGATGTGCGTTTAGCCAGAGGGCAAGAATTGTCAAGAAGATTATGCCGATGACCAGGAAATTCTGGACAATAAAAATTGCAATGGTGGTAAGGATTAACGAAAGAATCTTGACCCGGGGATCAAGGCGGTGAAAAAAGGTGTCGCCAGGAAAATATTCAATCAGACTCACAATGTAGCCTCCTTTCCTTTATTGATTAAAGCGTTTGGGGTTGAAAAAAGAGCAGTCAATGGTACTGCACCCGCCACCTATAACCTCGGCGGCTGCCTGGCCCACCGCCGGGGCAACCGTAAAGGCGCCTTTAAAACCGGCCACTAAAAAGAGGTTATGGATCTTACTGCTAAAACCAAACAAAGGCCAATTATCAGCAGTGTAGGGGGTCACCCCGGCCCACATGCGGACTATCGCCAGTTCTTGTAGTTTTGGAAAATGGCTTAAAAATTTGGCTGCAGTCTTGATAATTCCGGTATAGGTTAACCCTACATCATAGTCCTCTACCCAATCGGTGGCCTGCCCAATAAGCACGCTGCCATTGGTCTCCTGGACCGCTGCCAGGCCAACCCGTTGCTCCTGGACAAAACTGCCGCTTAAAAAACCACCGCCGACCACCGGTCCGTTAATGGCTGGAGGTACCGGCAGGGATACCATGGCACCGCCCCGGTGGTAATAAATAGGTAAATCGAGTCCGCTTCTAGCCGCCAGCTCCCTTGTCCAGGCCCCGGTAGCCAGCACCACTACCTTGGCTGCGATCATCCCCTTACCCGTTGCCACTGAGACAATATTGTTACCGTCGATCTCAAACCCTGTGACAGCCGTGCCGGTAACCAGTTCTACCCCCCGGTCCCGGGCGGCATCGAGAAAACCCAGGGTCACGGTAAAGGGGTCAAGCTTCCCCTCCCCGGGGCAGTAGACAGCTCCTGTCAGGCCGGCGGGGTCTAAGAAAGGTTCCTGCCCGGTTGCCTCCTCCGGGGTTAGCAGAAAACACTCTAGCCCGGCTTGTTTTTGCGCAGCAACTATGGCCGCTGCTTTTGTTAAATCCTCATTTTTATCTAATACTACCAAACCTCCTGTTTGTTTATATCCAAGCTCCCGCCCCCATTCCTTAGCCAATTGGCCATAGATTGAAAGCGATTGTCGGGCCAGTTCCAGGTGGGGGCCGGGCTCCCGGTCTAAAAGGGAAATCTGGCCCAGATTGGCCCCGGAGGCCCCGCCAGCTGCTTCGCCTTTGTCGATCACCAGGGTCTGGATGCCACGACAAGACAGGTAGTAGCTGGTGGCAGCCCCCAACACTCCAGCGCCAATAACCAGCACATCAACTTTTGGTGGTAACATTGTAAGCCTCCTGCTCCAGCGCCAGCCTGCTAGACTAGCTCGGCTTTACGTAGCATGCTCAGGCACATGACATGGGGATTAAATTTAACCTCAGAATAGCAAATAATATCATCGGCCAGGTTGTAATAAATTTCCTCCCAATAAAGCAGGGGCGTATGCGGCGCTATAGCGAAAATGTGCGCCAGGTCATGGTTGCAAGTGGTGGCATTGAACCATACAATGGCGTGGGTTGCTTCCTGGTTGCAATACTTCTTAAGGAAAGAGAAAATATTCCTTTCTACACTGGTGGTAGGACGTTCCAGGAAAAGGGAATTGGGAATGTAGAAATGGCAGTGAATGGCTGGTAACTCTCCGGCAAGGTAATCGCTTTCGAAAACAAAAAGCTCTTCGCCCTCGGGCAGGCCCATCTTCCGGCAGATATCCCCGCTTGCCGGTACAGTTTGAAATGTCTGTTCATTAACAACATGAACGGCCTTGTAGCCGGCTTCTTCAAGGAGATTAATAAAATCGCAGGTCTTATCGATGCGCATGGTCGCTCTCAGGGCGCTGGGGTGAATAAAATTGCCCAGCCCCTGCTTTTTGCTGATTACCCCTTCCCGGGCGAGGGAAGCGAGGACTTCCCGGATAG
This sequence comes from Moorella naiadis (nom. illeg.), assembly GCF_051020825.1. NCBI lineage: Bacteria > Bacillati > Bacillota > Clostridia > Neomoorellales > Neomoorellaceae > Neomoorella > Moorella naiadis (nom. illeg.). The sequence goes on along the minus strand of NZ_JAXGFQ010000017.1, from coordinate 25,607 downwards.
TAGTACGGCTTACCTCCAGGGAAGTGGCCAGCTCTTCCTCGGATAAAAGCTGGTTGCCATTGGCTAGTTTTCCCGCCAGGATTAAATCCATCAGGCGTTCCCGGGTTTGCAGGTAAAGGGTTTTCCGCATTGAACGACCGCCTCCGTCAAGCTACTCATCATACCTATGATGAGTTATCTTCATTATAATATGCCTCGATCTTATTTGCAACCAATTTATGATAATTTTTACTGTCGCGTAAAGGGCGATACTTGGCATGGATAGATAATGGTTTTGGCAAGTAGGAAATGCATAGTTTGGCATTAAAAAAGGGGTGTATAAACTCCTTCGGTCCAGCCTTCTATGTTCTTGAAGGTGCCTGGCGTGTCCCCCGGGGTAAAGACTCCGGGATAATGTTATCTTGGCGAGGCGCGCGGGGGTTGTTGTTAGCAAGTAGAGAGTGTACATAAAAATTAACAGAACCCGCGAACTTTCGGGGTTCTGTTAGTAACGGATTCAAATGTTATGTTAATGAACTCTCCTTTTTTCCACCATCTTTATCATGGCACCAGCAATAGCCTCTTTTTCGTCTTTATCCGCAACTTGCCATAGATCCCGCAGGAACCGGTTTTCAGGAATATCAGGGTTTATATTTTCTGCCAGGAAATTTCCTAGATTTGCCGCCGACTTTTCTAGAATCTTTTGCGGCATCCCCATGGATTTTGCTTTATCGAGTGCGGCCTCTAGTGTGTCGAGCCATTGGTCAAAATTAGTGATTTCCATTACTGATTCACCTCTTTCCTTAAGCAGTATCTATGCGTTATCATGACCAAAAAATATTATTTTATTCAAAAACCAATGCTCCAATTCTAAAGGAAAGTACTAAACAGGAGTGATAACAGAATTTCGCCCCTCATCTGGAGGTGGGATTAGCAAGGCTAGGTCCCCTCGATCAGGAAAAGGAAAAAGAGTTCTGATTTGTCTGCCGCATTTCTGAAGTAAAAAGAGCCGTAATGAATTGTAGTAAAAAGGATAAAATAAGCCAGGGTGAATGTAACAATGACTTTGGGATTAAAACGGGTTATCTTCGAACCGCAAGCTTTGAATTACCCCCTGGGGCGAAAATTATATGAACGCTTCCATGAAGAAAGAGTCGAAGTATTGATGACCCCAGCTTACAACCGGGTTACTTGTATCCCGGGCAAAACAGCCCGGGAGAGTTTTCTAGAAGCTAAACGCACCCTGGTAATAGGGGTAAGAAGGAGCAGGGATTTTCAAACCTGCAAGCCTTCGGCCCATTACCAGCTACCTCTAGTTACGAGTTGTCCGGCCATGTGTGAATACTGTTACCTGTTTACTCATTTTGGGCGTAAGCCCTATCAAAGGATTTATGTCAATGTCGCTGAAATCCTTGATCGGGCCCGGAATTATATTAACCGGCGCCACCCCGAGGTAACGTTTTTTGAAGCTGCAGCTACGTCAGATCCATTACCAGTAGAAAAGTATACCGGTAGCCTTGCCGCTGCTATTGAATTTATGGCCAGCCAACCCCTGGGACGTTTGCGGGTTGTTACTAAATTTACTGATGTAGACGGGCTATTAAACCTGGCTCACGGGGGTCATACCCGCTTTCGTTTTAGTATCAATGCCGAAAATATAATTAAGCGCTTTGAGCATGGTACCCCACCTTTGGGACAACGATTGGCGGCGGCGGTGAAGATGGCCAGGGGGGGTTACCGGACAGGTTTCCTTATTGCCCCTATATTTTATGTGGATGGGTGGCAGGAGCAATATCGCCATCTTTTGCAAGTAGTTTCCCGGCAACCGTTACTTACCGAATCGACCGACCTGACATTGGAGCTAATAACCCATCGTTTTACCAAACGAGCCAAAACGTCGATTGAAACATTATTTCCTAATACAAAATTACCTTTGGATGAAGGTGAAAGGACTTTCAAGTATGGCCAGTTCGGTTATGGTAAGTATGTTTACCCAGCTGAGGTAAGAAAGGCGATGGAGAATTTTTTTAAAGAAATGATCGCTATCTATTTACCAAGGGCAAAAGTTGAGTATTTTATATAGACAACTTGCTGATGTAAAAAAGATATAAAATTGGTATAGCCTTAACCACGATTTTAAGTTAGGGAATATGGGGGGGTAATTAGAGTAACTAACAATAGTCGGTATATAGAACCAGCATAAGCCTTAATGGGCGTGGAGATGGAAATAGCCCTGGTGGTGATGCTCATGGAAGGCCGCGTCGATGAGGTTTACTTTGAGGAGGAGTTCACGGTTGGTGAGGATCTCCAGAGGTGTGCCCTCCCCGGCCAGGCGGTGATCTTCTCCCAGGACGAATACCCGGTCCGCAATCACCGGGACGATGGCCAGGTCATGGGTGGCCGTAATGATGGTTTTCCCGGCCTGGTTCAGTTTGACCAGCATCTCCACCAGCCAGCGCTGGCTGCGGGGGTCCAGCCCGGCCGTGGGCTCATCGAGGATGAGAACCTCCGGGTTGCTGGCCAGGACGGCGGCCAGGGCCACCTTCTTCCTCTCGCCGCCGCTCAGCTTGTAGGGCGGCCGGTCGGCCAGTTCCTGCAGTTCAAACATCTCCAGGAGGGAATCCACCCGCTCCTTGACCGCGGCTGCCGGCAGATCCAGTTGCAGGGGGCCGAAGGCCAGTTCCTCCCGGACACTGGGGTTAAAGAGCTGGGCTTCAGAGTTTTGAAAGACGAAGCCGACCCGGCGGCGAAAGGCCAGGAAGAAATTCTCATCCTCCAGGCTATCCCCGGTTAACTTTTCCCCGGCGAACCGCACCGACCCGCTTTGGGGAAAGATAAGGCCGTCCAGGACCCGCTGCAGGGTCGACTTGCCCGAACCATTGGCCCCCAGGAGGACCACCTTTTCCCCGGCGTGAATGGCCAGGCTGACGCCGTCCAGAACCGGCCGCCCGTCTTCATAGGCGTAACTGACATCCCGCAGATTGTACAAAACCTTACCAGCCAAGATAGTGATCCCCACCCAAGATAATTAATCCTACCAAGAAAAGGGCCGCCGCCCGCCGGTAGTCTGGCCCCGCCGGTTGTAAATCCCCCTCGGTCCGCACCTCGCCGTTAAACCCCCGGGCCAGCATGGCCTGGTAAACCTCTTCGCTTAAAGCGTAGGCCCGGGCCAGCAGGTTGCCGGCGGAACCGGACAGGAAGCGGTGGTTCATCTGCCTGTCCGGCCGGCCCACCTGCCGGCTCTGGCGGGCGACAAACATCTCTTCCACCAGTTTCAGCAGCAGGAAAATATAACGGTAGGTCAAGGTTAAGGTCAGAACGAAGACGCGGGGTACCCGCAAAACCCGCAGGGCTCGTAGCAAGGCGGCCCACCTGGTGGTCAGGGTGACCAGCAGGGCCAGGGAAACCGCTACCCCCACCCGCAGGATGAGTACCCCGGCCCCAATCACTCCCTGGCGGGTAATTGTCAGCTGATCCGGGAGATGCCAGGGGCCCAGGTTGAGGGGACCGGGCAGGTGGCAAAGGACCAGCAGGGGGTCCCCCGGCCGTATCAGGTTAAAGATTGAAGGCAAAACCATGATCCCCGTAAACAGGGGCACAAAAAGCCACACCCGCTTCAAGAAGGGGCCCAGGGGTACCCGGGAGAGACCGGCCAGGAGGATGACTCCCAGATAAAGGGTGATCAGGGTGATGGGGTGGCGGGCCAGGCCGGCGACCAGGATTAACCACAGTAAGGACAGGAGTTTGCAGCGCGCCTCCAGGTCCTGGAGCCACCCCCTCCGGCCGACCAGTTCTTCGGAGAAAAGGACCTCTCCGCCCACGTGGGCCAGGTCCCGCAGGGTTTTCTCCGCGAACCCGGGCCGCCTTTTCCGTCCCCCCGGCTGTAGCGGCGGGTGATTTCCGGCCAGGAGCCAGGCCGGTATCTCTTTATTTACCATGACAACCGCTTGTCACCCTCCTGCGTGTCGCCAGAGTCCCTATGCGATTCCTTTATTTACCATGATAACCAGGATCAGCCTTGCCCGGCCGGAACAGCAACCGGTTCAGGGCCAGGAAGATAAGGAAGATTATAGCCAGGCCGGCTGCGGCCGCCAGGATATACCCCAGGGCTTGGGAGAAGAAACTTCCTTCTAGACCCGGGACAGTATAGTCCGGGAACAGGATATGGGTCCAGGTGGTGGCCAGGCGGGCCAGACCCGGGGGCACGAAACCGAGGATTTGCTGCAGGTCTTCTGGCGACCACTCACCCCAGGCAGTGCCGGCGGCCAGGAGACCTAGGGGCGACAGTAGGACGAGGATTACCAGCCCCAGGGCGAGTTTCTTCAGGCCAAAACTGCTGTTTGCCGCCGGGGATATAATCTCCTGACTATTCGCTAACGTACCTGGCGCTAGCGCCGGGCCGGCCGTCTTGGTTCTGGCGGTTACTATCGTCCCGTCCGTATCGCTAGCGGAGGTTAACGCCGCCCCGGCTGCCGGGTAGAGCTGGAGCAGGCCGGAATTAACCCGCTGCAGGTAACGGACCACCAGGCCGGTGACTAGCGCCTCGGCCGGGCCGGCCACCAGGAGGTGGGCCAAGGCCATGGCTGGTACGGCCATGTTCAGGGGGTAAGGACTATAGAGGGGTACGCCGCTGGCCGTGTGGAAAAGGAGGGGTTGGAGGCCGAACTCCACCGCCGCCGCCAGGGCGGCTAGGTTGATACCTGCATACCCGGCCACGGCCGCCGCCACGGCCCGCCAGCCGGACGTCAGGCTCGTCCTTCCGGTCAGGAGCCGGTAGAGGTAGTAACTAGTAAAGGGGAGGATAAAGGCCATATTAAAAGCATTGGCGCCGAAGGCCAGGATGCCGCCGTCGCCGAAGAAGAGGGCTTGGATGGCCAGAGCGATGGAGATGCCGATACTTGCCGCCCAAGGGCCCAGGAGGATGGCCAGCAGGGCGCCGCCGGTGGCATGGGCCGTTGTCCCGTCGGGGATGGGGATGTTATACATCATAATAGTGAAGGAAAAGGCGGCGCCGATGGCCAGGAGGGGCGCCTGCCTGGCCTTCAAGGTAGCCTTGACCTTGCGGGCGGCCGTCCCCCATACCGGCACCATGGCCGCCCCCAGGACGGCGCAAGTCTGGGGACTTAAGTAACCGTCGGGAATATGCACTTGCTCATACCTCCTTGACTTATTGCCCGTACCCATTATACGCAAGCCATAGGCATATATTGCCTTAAAATATACACCTCCTCTATATTGAGACTTTCCTGATGGGTACGGGAGATACTTTTGTCCCCCGTGGCCAATGAAAAAGGCCATGGGGCTACTAACCCGCTTCCTGGCGGGCCAGCAGGCCTACATGGCCTACCTGTTCCATCGTTCAGGGCCTTTTAACACCCTGTTTCTCAATATTATACCGGTATCCGGGCTCCGGCGCAAGAGAAAAAACCAGGATGCCCGGCCAATTAACTTTCCCCCTGCTCTGATGCTGGGGAATGCCACGCGAAAATAAATTGGCCCCTAATCTGTTGGGAGCAGATCAGGGGTCGCCGCAAGCCCGTTTTTTTTGGGGGGGGGGGGGGGGCACACCGTACAGGTTTCCTTTATCTAATCTAGATCCGCTTTACCTTTTTACCAGACGCCACTACTCCACCGTGGGGAGCAGCTGGCTTTATGGGCTGCACATGGGGGGTGGTGGTTACCCCGGCAGTGGCTTTAATAAGGGCGTCCAGCTTGGCCGGGGTTATATTCGGGCCGCCAGCATTGACGCGGGGCAGAGCCAGAGAATTGCTCCCGCGGGTAACGACACCATAGTGGGTGGTAAAGATGAGCCTAAAGCCGGCATCGACGGCGGCCTGGATGGCTATATGGCCGCCAGCGCCGAAGGGTAAAGCTAGGGCGTAGACCGGCTGGTGCAGCTGGCTTTCGATCTCATCCCGGGAGCGCTTCAAGTCCTGGTAAACCATGTTACGGTAATCACTGGCGCTCTGTCCCTTGAGGGGCCCGTCTAGGAGGGGGCCGTTTTTACCGCTGGCCAGGGGAGCGAAGTTATGCAGGTCATAGGTGTGGGACTGGGTGGTGATACCGGCGGCGGTCATTTCGCGGGCCCCATCCCAGCTGTAATGCTGGAGATTGCCCATCTTTTGCCCCACATATTTCACAATGGCAAAGGCGACGGCCGGCATCTGTCTTTTTTGTAACTCCGGCAAGGCATACTGGTGGACACTTTCGTAACCGTCGTCGAAGGTAATCAGGACAGCGTTAGTAGGTACGGTACCGCCGTTTAAGAAATCCCGCAGCTGATCCAAGCTGATAACATGGTAACCTCGGGCGAGGAGCATATCCAGCTCGCTGGCGAAGCGTTCCGGGGAGATTATCAGGCCGGGTGCTTCCTGGGCATCGATATGGTGATAAATTAGGACGACGACTTTATCCCGGTAGTAAATCTCGTTAACAGGCCTGCTGGCCTGCTGGGCCGTTCCGGCTGCAGGGGTAGTAGCAACGGCTGGTTGGGCAGTTGCGGTCGGTTTGATGTTAGCGCTGGCAGCGATAGGGGAAGTAGCCGGGCTGCGGCTGAAGCGGGAAGCTATTTGGGCGAAGGCAAAGGGCAGGGATAAGAGCAGGCATAGAGCAATAACGAGAGCAGCTTTTCTTTTCACAATGGTGCCTCCCCAAAGTGGTATGTGTCTGGTGGGGGCGTTAACCCCATGAAGGGCTACTCAGAAATAACTCCCCATAATGCCGGCCTGGATTTTATGCCTTTTTACCGGCAGCGGCATTTTTACCTGGCGTGGAGGCCGAATATAGCCTCGCTTTCCCAGATATTTCCATTGACAATTATGTTATCTGTGGGGCTCGCTCCTAATCCAGAATAAGTTTAACACAAAGGCTTCATTGCGGGAACTACCCCTGAAAAAATATTTATCCTAAACCTTTATTGTGAGCCTAATCCTGGTAGAGGATGGCCCCGGAGTTAGCATCCAGGGGTAAGCTGATCTGGCCACCCTGCACCTCCAGGAGGCGGTTGTTGAGGCCATCATGCCAGGTGCTGCCATTAGCCAGATCCGCGCCGGCTGCCGCCAGGGTAACCGTCTGGGGCAGGTCGCTGGCATTGATAATAATGATTACCCGCTCCCCCTCCAGGCGCCGGGCATAGGCATAGACCTCGGCCTGGTCGTCGGTAAAGAGGGGCTGGAAGAAGCCCCACCGCAGGGGCCGCAGCTGGCGCCGCAGGCCAATCAAGCGCCGATAGAAATCCAGGAGCTCCCGGTTCCACTCCTGGGGCTCCCAGGGCATGGTCCGGCGGCAATCGGGGTCCGGGCCGCCGGTGAGGCCGACCTCGTCGCCGTAGTAGATGAGGGGAGCGCCGGGATAGGTGAATTGCAGGATTAAGGCCGGTCGCAGGTGGGCCACGGCCTCGGCGTAACTGCCGGAATGGCCGGGTAGGCCGCCCAGGCCTTCCTGGAAGGCGGTAATAATCCGTGCCGTGTCATGGCTGCCCAGGAGGTTTAGGAGAGCGAAGTTGGCTGCCTCCGGGTAACGCAGGCGCACCAGGCCCAAGAGGAGATCCAGGGTGGAGATAGGGAAACGCCGCTGGGCAAAGAAGGCCAGGATCAGGTCACGGAAGAGGTAGTTCATCACCCCGTCGAAGTAGCGGCCCCCCAGCCAGAAACGGGCGTCGCGCCAGATCTCACCGACGATGTAGGCCTGGGGGTTAGTGCCTTTTACCTGCTGGCGAAACTCCCGCCAGAAGGGGGGCGCGATCTCATTGGGCACGTCCAGGCGCCAGCCGTCGGTGCCGGCATCCCACAGCCAGTAAGTCGCCACGTGCAGGAGGTAATTGCGGACCTCGGGGTTGCCGGCGTTGAGTTTGGGTAGATCGGGGATATCCCACCAGCAGGCATAGTTGGCCCGGGGCTCGCTTCGCACCGGGAAGTCATGGAAGTAATACCAGTCCTTATAGGGGGAGGCCGCCCCCCGGGCGACTACATCCTTAAAGGCAAAGAAGTCGGTCCCAGTGTGGTTGAAGACGCCATCCAGGATAATATGCAGCCCGGCGCCGTGGAGGGCGGCCACCAGGCGGCGCAAAGTATCCGTATCCCCCAGGGCCGGGTCGATGGTCAGGTAGTCCCTGGTGTTGTAACGGTGGTTAGAGGAGGCGGCAAAAATAGGGTTGAGCCACAGGGCATTAACGCCGAGATACCGGAGATAGGGGATCTTGGCCTGGATGCCCTCCAGATCGCCGCCGGAGAAGCTCTCCCTGGTAGGAGCTTCCCCCCAGGGCCGGGTTCCCGGCGGGTCGTTGGCCGGGTTGCCGTTATAAAAACGGTCGGGGAAGATCTGATAAAACACGGCATCATAGAGCCATTCAGGGATGGTAAAGATAGCCGCTGGATCCCAGTTGTAAGTAAAGGGGCTGCCCTGCTGGTCGCTGCCCCCGGCAAAGATATAGTGAACCTGGCCCTCCTGGTCCTGCTGCAGGAAGAAATAGGAGCAGCGCCAGGGATGGGAGAGGTGGATCTCGGCCTGGTAATAGAGGTAATGGGGTGTCCAGGCAGAGATATACATGGGGGCCGTTTGCAGGCCCCCGTCTTCATAGATAACCTGGCAGTGCTGCCCTTCCCCACGGCGGGTCTTTAAACGCAGGAGGAGCCGGCCCGGCGCCAGGGGTTGGCAGAAACGGGGGCTGGGGCGGTGGTAAAGCAAAGATAGAGACCCTCCTTCGCAATGAGATATATAAAGCGGGAGGTGGGGTGTGAGATGCCCATAGAAACTGGCTGCGCCAGTTTCAGATTAAAGAGGGCCCGCATCCCATTGCTCCCGTTCGTTGGTGACGCCCTCCACCATGGGGTTCTGGGCGGTTCAAGTTTGGGGACTTTATTATTAGTATAAGCATTCCGGCTTAATAAATGCTTAATAAATTGTAATGGTTTCAGGCGCCGCAGTTCTGCCGGGGCGGGGTGTTTCATAAGATCAACGTAGACCGGCCGGTGGTCGCGTTGGAGTGAGATGTTTGAGATATTAAAGTCTAAAAACCAAAGAAAAGGCAGGTTAGAGCCGCAGGTTTTATTATGAACCAGAATTTAGCTAAAAGCAAGGCCATTTATGGTTAAGGGGCACTTGACAATTACCGCCAGTATACTAGAATAAAATTAATAGTTATAATTACTGTTAACCTCTAGTTAAAAATATTAAGAATACATTAAGGGGGGAAGCCGGTGCTGGATCTATCATCGGGCTACCATCAAAATATTCTCGTCTGCCTTCCCCAGGATCTCCATACCTTTTATGCTTACTGGGATTTTACCCCTCCGCGGATGCAGACGTTAGTTGATTTTTTCCAGCAGGTGCGGCCGGATATGAAATTGGCCCTGCGCCTCTACCGCCGTGACGTATCTCTGCCGGATCGGGAAGTGGTTCTAGCAGAACCCGGACCGGGCGGCTCTTATTTTTCTAACCTGGATGAAGGTGCTGTTTATCACTTGGAGCTAGGCGCCCGAAGCCCGGCAGGGGAGTTTGTCGTTTTTTCCCGGACAAAGGATATTCAGCTTCAGCCGGTTAAACCAGCGGAACTAGCCGGCGAATCCCCGCCATCACCGGGTTTGATGCTCAACTGGACAATCTCCCTGGAGAACCACTCACCCAGCAGCAATTTTAATTGGTCCTAGAATACCATCATCCAGGAGCCGGGGAAGGAAAAATTTTGGAGGTTATGTTGCCGTATGGTCACCAGCCCAGGAAATATTCGTGGCTACCTCGCTCTGCTCCTTCACGCCCACCTGCCCTTTGTTCATAACCTGGAGCCCTATACCAGCCTGGAGGAGAAATGGCTCTTTGAAGCCCTGACGGGATCCTACCTGCCCCTCATCTTAAACTGGGAACAGCTGGCCGCCGAAGGAATAGATTTTCGCCTCACCCTCTCCCTGTCCCCCCCTCTGATCAGCATGTTAATCGAACCTGCTCTCCAGGAGCGCTACGGCCGTTATCTGGATAATCTCCGGGAGCTAGCGGACCGGGAAATCGAGCGCACCCGGCCTAACCCTGCCTTCGCCCCCCTGGCGGAGTTTTATCACCGACGTTTGGCGGCCATCGCCCGGGCCTATAAAGAGACCTACCAGGGCAATCTGCTGGTGCCCCTAAAGAGGCTGCGAGAGCAGGGACACTTGGAATTAATCACTACTGCCGCCACCCACGGTTACCTGCCCTTGATGCTAACCAATACGGCCCGGCGGGCCCAGGTGCGCGTTGCTTTGGATTTCTTCAGCGCTACCATGGGTTTTCTCCCGGCAGGCATGTGGCTGCCGGAGTGCGGTTATACCCCCGGAGTAGAGAAAATACTACAGGCCGAGGGAGTTAAGTATTTTATCGTCGCCAGCCACGGCATGCTGGGCGCCATCCCGTCGGTATCTACAGCGGTTTACGCCCCGGTCGAAGTGGGAGGCGTGGCGGCTTTCGGCCGGGACTGGGAGACCTCCCATCAGGTCTGGAGCCGGACGGAGGGCTACCCCGGGGATCCGGCTTACCGGGAATTCTACCGGGATATCGGTTACGACCTAGATTACGATTATCTGGAGTCATACTTGGCCGGTGGTGTCCGGGGGGATACCGGTTTTAAATACTACCGTATTACCGGTAAAACCGAGGCCAAGGAGCCATACGACTACCTATTCGCTAGAGAACGGGCCCGGGAACACGCCTGGGATTTTATCGCCAATCGGGAGCGCCAGCTGAGCCACTGGTCGGGGAAAATTCCGGTTCCGCCTATTGTCGTTGCCCCCTATGATGCCGAACTCTTCGGCCACTGGTGGTTTGAGGGACCAGACTGGCTGGCGGATGTCCTGCGCCAGGCGGCCGGCAGGGTCAACCTCACTACCCCCGGGATTTACCTGGAACAGTACCCGCCCCGCCAGGAGGTGACCATGGGGCCTTCCAGCTGGGGTGAAGGGGGTTATAACCGCGTTTGGCTGAACCCGGCCAATGACTGGGTGTATCCCCATCTCCACCGGGCCGAAAAGGCCCTGATTCAACTGGCTACCGCTAATCCCCGGCCCAATCCCCTGCAGGAGCGGGCCCTAAATCAGGCTGCCCGGGAGCTGCTCCTGGCCCAGAGCAGCGACTGGCCTTTTATCCTGACTGCCGGGACGACGACGGAGTATGCCCGGCAGCGGCTTCTCGAGCATCTGGAAAACTTTTTTAGAATCTGCCGTGATTTTGAACAGAACCGCCTGGACAGAGACTTTCTGGCTGGTCTGGAGAACAGTGACAATATTTTCCCCCACCTGGACTTTCGCCTCTACCGGCAGGCGCCTGGAGTAGCCGGGCAGCCGGTAGTTTATAATAAAAGAGAGCCGGTAATTCTCATGCTCAGCTGGGAATTCCCGCCCCACCATGTGGGCGGCCTGGGCATTCATGTCCGGGATCTCAGCCAGGCCTTGGCCCGCCAGGGGGTGGAGGTCCACGTCCTCACCCGCTCCCCGAGCGGGGAGAGGTCGTCTACCATCCAGGAAGGCGTTTACCTGCATTACGTGCCTACCTACCAGCAGCCGGAGCAGGAGGTCGACTTTCTTTCCTGGGTACTGCAGTTTAATCTGGCCCTGGCCGATGCCGGCCGGGAGGTGCTGGCCGCGAAACCGGGAAGAGAGTGGCTGCTCCACGCCCACGACTGGCTGGTGGCTTACGGGGCCAGGGAACTCCAGCAGGCGACTGGCACCCCGCTGGTGGCTACCATCCACGCCACTGAAGCCGGTCGCAACGACGGTCTCCATAACCGCATCCAGCAGGCCATCAACCATATTGAGGCAGGGCTGGTGGCTGGAGCCGACAGTTTAATCTGTTGCAGCCGTTATATGGAAGAGGAGATTCGCCGCCTGTTCCAGCCCGAAGCGGCAATAAACGTCATACCCAATGGTGTCCGGGCCATACCCCCCGTGGCTACGTACCAGGAGGGCCAGACCATCCTCTTTGTTGGCCGCCTGGTGGTGGAGAAAGGGGTCCAGGTCCTGCTGGCCGCCCTGGCCCGGCTCCAGCACCTTTACCCGGCAGCTAGGTTAATTATTGCTGGGGATGGTCCCTACGCCGGCGAGTTACATAACCTGGCCGGTAACCTGGGCCTGGCTGAGCGGGTGGAGTTTACCGGCTTTGTCTCTGAGGAAGCACGTAACCGGCTGCTGGCCCGCGCCCGGGTGGCCGTCTTTCCCAGCCTTTATGAGCCCTTCGGTATTGTCGCCCTGGAGGCCATGGCCGCCGGGGTACCGGTGATTGTCTCCCAGACGGGTGGCCTGGCCGAAGTGGTTGAAGATAAACGCACCGGTTTGACTTTTAACCCCGGGGATGCGGTCGACCTGGAGCGCTGCCTGGTGACTATATTCCAGAATCCCGACCTGGCCGCTGAATTGGGCCGCAACGGCCAGACAAGGGTTTACCAGGATTATACTTGGGAGGCTGTGGCCCGCCGGACCCTGGCCCTCTACCGGGATGTCCGGCGGGGCCATTCCATGACAGCAGGTTAGATATTTATTTTCTAAGGTAGATAGGAGAGACAAGGATGCCCTTACCTCATACCTTTATCGTTAAGCCATCTTTACCGGCAAAACTAAAGCCTTTTTTAGAACTGGCCTATAACCTCTACTGGCCCCGCTACCTGGAAACGGCGGCTCTCTTTCGCGATCTGGACCCGGGCGTATGGGAAAAAACAGATCATAACCCTGTTCTTTTACTAATGTCCTTACCACCGAACAGAATCCAGGAAATAGCCGGGGATCCCGGCTATATCGCCCGGTTGGAACGGGTATGGCAGCAACACCAGGAAGCCATAACTCCAAAGGCCAGCTGGGCCCGGGATCACGGCTTGGACGGCGACCTGTTTATTGCTTATTTTTCTGCCGAATTCGGCCTCAGTGAGGCTCTGCCCATCTATGCCGGGGGTCTGGGATTCCTGGCCGGCGACCACCTGAAGTCGGCCAGCGACTTAGGCCTGCCCATGGTTGGCGTGGGCCTGCTCTATCGCCAGGGTTATTTTCACCAGCGCCTTGATCGTCAGGGACACCAGCAGGAGATTTACCCGTATAACGACTTTTACCAGCTGCCCCTGGTCGCCGAACGGCGGCCCGGGGGGGAACCCCTGACTGTAAGGGTAAACTTTCCAGATCCGGACCGCCAGGTAGAGGCCCGGGTATGGCGGGCCCGGGTCGGCAACCTCAACCTCTATCTTCTGGATACCGACTGCCCCGGTAACCTGGAGGAGGACCGGTTGATTACCGACCGTCTGTACGGCGGTGACCTGGAGAAGCGTATCCAGCAGGAGATAATATTGGGTATTGGCGGTGTACGCGCCTTAAAGGCCCTGGGCATTGACGCCAGTATCTACCATCTAAATGAGGGGCACTCAGCCTTTCTAGTGTTGGAGCGAATGCACCAGCTTCAGGAACAATACGGCATTGATTCGGGAACGGCCCGGGAACTGGCGGCCAGCAGCAATATTTTTACCACCCACACTCCTGTGGCGGCCGGCATTGACATCTTTCCCCCTTATCTGATAGATAAATACTTTACCGAGTATTATCAAGCCCTGGGTCTTTCCCGCCAGGAATTTCTGGCTCTGGGACGGAAGGACCCTAATAACCAGCAGGAGCCCTTTAACATGGCCGTCCTGGCCCTGCGTCTATCGGCCCGGGCCAACGGCGTCAGCCAGCTCCACGGCCAGACGGCCCGGCAGATGTGGCAGTCCGTCTGGCCGGGACTGCCGGTAGAGGCTGTACCTATCGACGCCATTACCAACGGCGTCCACACCACGTCCTGGGTAGGGCCCAGGATGGCCGCCCTTTACGACTATTATCTAGGATCAGGCTGGCGGGACGATCCAGCCTCCCCGGACGCCTGGGCCAGGATAGAAGAAATACCCGCCCGGGAACTCTGGCAGGCCCATGAAGAGCAGCGGCGGGAGCTCCTAGCCTTTGCCCGGCGGCGTTTGGCGCAGCAGCTGCGGGGCTGGGGTGCCGGTCTCAGGGAGATAGCCGCTTTGGAAGAATGTTTCGACCCCGGGGCACTGACCATTGGCTTTGCCCGGCGCTTCGCCGCCTATAAGCGGCCGGCCCTCCTCCTCAGCAACCCGGAGCGCCTGGCCCGCCTTCTGGGGGACAAGCAGCGGCCGGTGCAGATTATTTATGCTGGCAAGGCCCATCCCCGGGATGAAGAGGGGAAGCAGCTCATCCAGCAGATAACGACCCTCACGGGAGACGCGGCCTTCCGCGGCCGCCTGGTTTTTCTGGAGGATTACGACCTGGAGGTGGCCCGGTACCTGGTCCAGGGGGTAGATGCCTGGCTGGGCAATCCCCGCCGGCCTCTGGAGGCCAGCAGCACCAGCGGCATGAAGGCAGTTGTTAACGGTGCCCTCCAGGCCAGCACCCTGGATGGCTGGTGGGCTGAAGCCTGGACGCCGGCTACCGGTTGGGCCATTGGCTCCGGTGAGGTTTACGCCGATGCCGGCTACCAGGACGCTGTAGAAGGGGAAGCCCTTTATAACTTGCTGGAGAAGGAGATTATCCCCCTCTTCTACGAGCGCGACGGCAGCAATTTACCGGCGGCCTGGGTGGAGATGATGAAGCGCTCCATTAAGACCTATGCCCCAACCTTTAATACCCAGCGCATGGTTGCCGAGTACAGCCAGCAGTTTTACCTACCGGTGGCCGGTCTCTACCGGCGCCTGCAGGCCGGCAACCAGGAACGGGCCAGGAAACTGGCCGCCTGGCGGAGCCGGGTAAAAGGGGCCTGGCCGGTTCTAAAGATCGAGGAAGTAACAGATGACCGGCAGGACGAAGTGGTGGCGGGTGGTAGTTTAAAGGTGCAGGCCCGGATCTACCTGGGCACCCTGCAACCGGAGGAGGTGGCGGTGGAACTCTATTACGGTCCGGTAGGTCCCGGCGGCGAGATTACGGCCGGGGAGAAGGTGGAACTGGTTGACTACCAGGACAGGGGTGGAGGAAGGTATCTGTATAGCGGGACGATACCCTGCCGCCAGGGGGGGCGCCAGGGTTACAACCTGCTAGTTTTACCCCGCCACGAAGACCAGGCTTACCCCTACCAGAGCGGCCTGATCCTGTGGGGGTAGGGAAAGGAGGCAAACCGCATGCGGGCCAGGGATATTATGACGACGGAAGTAATTACCATTGCCCCTGACGCCAGGATCTATGAGTTAACCAGGTTGCTGTCTGAAAACGGGATCAGTGGGGTGCCGGTTTGCGACGGCGAGGATCGGGTCGTGGGTATCGTCAGCGAAGGAGATCTCCTTTGTTTAACCAACGGCCACCGGGTGCGCGACATTATGACCAGGGAAGTCATCAGCGTCGATGTCGACGACCCGGTGGAGATGGTGGCTGCCGTCCTGCATGAAAAGGGGATTAAACGGGTGCCGGTCTATAACAAGGGCCGCCTGGTGGGGATTATCACCCGGGCCGATATTGTGGCCGCCATGGCCAGGGGGTTATAAGCATAGATTACCGGGCCGGCAATAATGCCGGCAATTGGAGATTGACAACCTTGCCAGATCGAGAATTGCGCCTTTTGCACCGGCTCTGCCGGTGGTGCGGTGTCGAAACTGCCTACCGCGACGTAGAAGGAAGACTCCGGGCCGCCAGCGCGGAGTCGTTACTGGCGGCGTTACAGGCTCTGGGGGTCCCTGTCGCCGGCCTGACCGCCGTTCCCGGTGCCCTGCGGGAGCGGCAGCAGCAGTATTGGCAGAGTCTTTGCGAACCGGTGGTGGTCGCCTGGTCCGGCCGGCCGGGCGTGGTAGAGCTGCGCCTGCTGGCCGGACAGGCTGGGCAGGCTGCGGCCCCCCTGGAGTGCCGGTTGCAACTGGAGGACGGCCGGCTGTGGCGCTGGGTCCTGGATGCGGATCGCCTGCGCCTAACTCGTATAGCTGTAGTCGAAGGGGTGACCTTTACGGCCCGGCAACTTAGCCTGCCCGCAGGCCTGCCCTGGGGTTACCATAATCTCCACTTGCACCTGGCAGGCCGTACCCGGGAGGTCCTGGTCATTGTTGCCCCCCGGCGGGCCTGGGAGATGACCGGGAGGGGTACTGGGGTCCCTCAAGGGGATGACAAGGGCCGGGTAGGCAGCCCTGGCCGGAGCGGGAAGGGGGAACGCCTCTGGGGGTCCTTTCTCCCCCTCTATGCACTTTATACCCGCCATAGCCCGGGGGCTGGGGATTTTGGCGATCTGAAGGCCCTGGTGCGCTGGGCCGGCAGCCTGGGCGCCGGCTTTACCGGCACCCTGCCCCTCCTGGCGGCTTTCCTGGACGAGCCCTTAGCCCCCAGCCCCTATCAGCCCGTCAGCCGCCTCTTTTGGAACGAGTTTTACCTCGATATCTCCCGCCTGGCAGAAACCCGGCGCTGCCCGGAGGTCCAGGAGCTTTATAACGCGGCGGCGGTCCGGCAGGAGATAGCCTCTTTGCAGGCCGCCCCCCTGGTGAATTACCGCCGGGGTATGGCGTTGAAACGCCGCCTTCTGGAGATATGCGCCCGGGGCTTTTTTAGCCGACCGCCCGGGGAACAGGAAGGGCTGCGGCGCTGGCTGGCTGGTCACCCGGAAGCCCTGGATTACGCCCGTTTCCGGGCCACTATGGAGAAACAGCACACCACCTGGCCGACCTGGCCCGCCCGGATGCGGGAGGGGCACCTCACTGAGGGTGATTACGACCCGGCAGCCGTGCAGTACCACCTGTACGTCCAGTGGCAGACCCAGCGGCAACTGCAGGAAGTAGCGACAGTAGCCCGTCGCAGCGGACAGGGTTTATACCTGGACTTCCCCCTGGGAGTCCACGGCGAGGGGTATGACACCTGGCGTTACCGCCAGGCCTTTGCCACCGGGGCCAGTAGCGGCGCTCCTCCCGACACCTTTTTTCGCCAGGGACAGGACTGGGGCTTCCCGCCCCTGCACCCGGAGGGGATCCGCCAGGACGGCTACCGTTACTACCGCGCCTGCCTGCGCCAGCATTTGCATTATGCCGGCATCCTGCGCCTGGATCACGTCATGGGGCTGCATCACCTTTACTGGATCCCTTGCGGCCTGACGGCCAGGGAGGGGATCTACGTGCGCTACCACGCCCGGGAACTCTATGCTATCCTCAGCCTGGAATCCTGGCGCCACCGGGTCCTCCTGGTGGGGGAAGACCTGGGTACCGTCCCGGCTTATGTCCGCCGGGCCATGGACCGGCATAACATCTACCGTATGTATGTCCTATCATCCGAGTATACCGGTCAACCGGACCGGGCCCTGCCACCGGTTGCCACTAGGAGCCTGGCCAGCTTGAACACTCACGATATGCCGCCCTTTGCGGTCTTCTGGCGGGAAAAACGCGGGCGGCAACGGGCGGCATTACCTATCTTCCTCTATAATCAGGGCTGCCTGGAACTACCCACAACGGCTGCGGCCAGCCTCCTCAGGGCCTCCCTGGCTTACCTAGGTGCCAGCCCGGCACGCTTGCTACTGGTAAACCTGGAGGACTTGTGGCTGGAGACGGAACCCCAGAATATCCCCGGTACCGTGACCGAGTACCCCAACTGGCGGCGCCGAGCCCGTTACAGCCTGGAGGAATTCCGCCGGCTGCCTGGAGTGGCGAACCTGCTGCAGGAGATCAATCGCCTGCGCAGAAATTAAAACAGTAAGAGTAGGGGCTTCCCCCTGTGGGGAAGCCCCTACTCTTACTGCCCCTTTGCTGCTTGGTGTTACCCGCGGGGCTCTCTCAAGGAGAGGCAGACACCTCCTAGGACGAGGATAATCCCGGCCCAGTGGTACCAGCTCAGTTTTTCCCCCAGGAGCAGGGCGGCCAGGACAATGGCCGCAATGGGGTTCAGGTTGTTAAACATAGCCACTGCGCCACAGCCGATGCGTTCGAGGGCCTCAAAATTAAGTAAAACCGCCAGCCCGGCGATAATGCAGCCCATGTAGAGGAGGAGGAGCCAGCCTATGGGGGGCAGGTACCAGCCTTGGTGGGCGATCTCCCAGAAGCCGGCCGGGAGGAGGAAGAGGGTGCCGAAAAGCAGGGAATAGGCGCTGGTAACAACGGGCGAGTAACGCTCCACCATTTTCTGCCCCAGGATGTTATACAGGGAAGCAGCTGTAACATTGATTAAAAGGATCAGATCCACCGGCTGAAAGCGCAGGGTCAGGAGGCGCGCCAGGGAACCCTGGGTGGTGACCAGGGCCAGGCCGGTAAAGGCGCTTATGATGCCCGCTACCTGGTAACGATTGGGTTTCACGTGCCAGCCGATGGCCAGCAGGACCAGGGTGACGGCGGGAAAGGTGGCGAAGATAATGGCGGCATTAACCGCCGGGCTGTTCTGCATGGACCAGGCAAAAGAGCCGTAGGCCACACTGATTCCTAGAAAGCCCATCAAGGCTAAATAGGGCAGGTCCGCCGGCTGGGGGCTGGTCCCGGCCTTCAGGGCGAATAACAGCAGCACCGGCAGGCCCAATAATCCCCGGGCCGCGGCCATGGCCAGGGGCGGTACCAGGGGCGCCACCACCCGGCCGGCGATGACGTTACCCCCGTAAAGGAGGGCAGCCAGAGTGATCGCTACATAACCCAGGCGACGGGCAGTTCTGGCGGCACCTTTAGCGGAGACTGATTTCAAGACTGCTTCTTTGATAGCCACTTAATTAATCCTCCATAACTGGTAAATAACGACGCCCTTTACAAGCTTAACACCATGGCCAAGGGGCTAGCAAAGCCATTTTTACTGGTTTTGGGGCGAAAAACACTAAGGGATGGGGACCGGGCAGGAAAAAACTTTACCAGGGTCAGCCCTAGGCAGGCGTTTGGCTGTTAGCAACCGGGCGTAACTTTACCTCGGCTGGATTACCGGAAGAGATTGACTTTGTCCCCGGGAAGTTTTAAAATCACAATTGAAGAATTGAATTACCGTTCATTACATGAAAATTGGGGGAAGGATTTTGGTTTACCGGCGGACGAAAAAGGTGGATCAAAGGCTGGAAGCACGCCTGCAGGTTATTATGCAGGCGGCCCGGGAAGAATTCGCCCGGAACGGTTTCTACGGTACCTCAATTAAAGATATCGCCCGCCGGGCAGGGGTGGGCATCGGTACGATTTATTTATACCTGCGTAATAAAGAAGCCCTCTTTGCTGCCCTGGTCAACGAAGCCTATGAAATGGTCCTGGACCGTATTGCCCGGGCCCGTAAAAACGCCACCAGCGGACGCCAAAAACTTCAGGTCGCTATGGAGGCGGCCCTGGCGGTCTTACAGGAAAACCATGACCTGGCCCGGGTAATGCTGGTCCAATCGCCGGCGGGGCACCAGGCAGTTGCGGAACAACTCTACGACTTGCTGCGCCGTCTGACCAGGCTAGTGGAGGAAGACGTACTGGAGGGGATCGCGAGAGGGGAACTACCGCCCCAGGATGCCCATGTCGCGGCCCTCGCCTTTGTAGGTACCTTTTACCAGGTAGTCATCAGCTGGCTCAAGGAGGGTACCCCGGCCGACCTGACGGCGGCTGGCAAAGAGTTGGTAGCCTATAACCTGCGCGGTTTGGGCTATCCCGTGGAGGGAGTCATAGAGAATGATTAAAGGAAAGATACAGGCAGACATCGGCTTTATCGGCGGCTCGGGCACCTTTAGCCTGAACTTTCCTGATACCTTAAAGGATCCTGGGACGGATGTGCTGGCCAGGGAGGTAGTTTTTACCACCCCCTGGGGCCCCAGTGCACCTCTAATTCTTTTTACCACTGGTGACCCGCCACGGCGCGTGCTGGCGGCCAAGATGCATGGGAGGATTTCCGGCGTCTCCTGGGGCGAGAGTTCCCAGCGCCTGTTCCACGCCTTTATGCAGGCTAAAGTGCGAAAGATTATCGCTGAAGGCGGGGTGGGGAGCGTAAATCACCTCCTGGATCTTCGGGACATTGTAGTGGTGACCGATTACATTGATTTTTCCCTGCGCCGGGATGTGGGGCTCCAGGAGGGCTACCTATCGGTCATGCGCCAGCCTATTTGCCCTTCCCTGCACAGGACCCTGGTAGAAACGGCTAGAGAATCTCCCCCCGGGCGGGTCTTTGACCGCGGCGTTTACCTGGTGACGGATGGGCGCCACTTTGAGAGCGCAGCCGAGGTAAACCTCTTTCGCCAGTGGGGGGCGGACGTTGTGGGCCAGACCCTCTGCCCCGAGGTCTACCTGGCGAGGGAAATGGGGGCCTGTTACGCCGGTATCTATTTGGTCGTAAATTACGGTGAGGGGGTGGTGAAACCCTGGGAGCACAAGGAGTTAAAGGAGCTCTTTTTTGAGGCCGCCCCGGTCTTTGGCGGCATCATCCTGAAGGCCCTGGGACGGGTGTCCCTGGACAGTGACTGTAGTTGCTTTGACCTGCGCAAGCCGACCCTTTTACGCCCGGAAAATATCGGTAAGTACCCTTTATGAAAGGAGTTTGCGAGGCCTTGCCCACCACCATTGCAGAACATATACGCAGGGAACTCTCCCGGGGGGAACTGGCGAACGTAGCTGCCAGGGTATATGCCGGGGAAAGGCTGACCCGGGAGGACGGGATGCGTCTCTGGGAGAGCCAGGACCTCCTGGCCATCGGGTACCTGGCCGACGTGGCCCGGCAACGGGTCTGCGGTGATGTCGTTTATTTTATTAATAATGCCCATATTAATTACACTAATATCTGTCAAAATCGCTGTGATTTATGTGCCTTTGGGAGACAGGCGGGTACTCCGGGGGCTTATACCCTCACTCTGGCCGAAATTGAGACGAAGGCCAGGGCGGCGGCTGCCGCGGGGATTACCGAGATCCATATTGTCGGCGGCCTGAACCCGGAATTGCCCTATGATTATTACCTGGAACTGATCCGGACCGTGCGCCGGGCAGCACCCGGGGCCTGCATCCAGGCCTTTGACGCTGTGGAGATTGACTTTATAGCCTCCCGGGCCGGTCGCCCCGTAGCTGACATCCTCCAGGAACTACGGCAGGCGGGCCTGGACTCCCTTCCCGGGGGTGGGGCCGAAGTTTTTGCTCCGGTTGTACGCCGGCGCCTCTGTGCCAAAAAGATCGAGGGACAGCGATGGCTCCAGATCCACGAGACGGCCCACCGGCTGGGCATACCCACCAATGCTACCATGCTCTACGGCCACTTGGAGACGGCGGCCGATCGGGTGGATCACCTTCTGGCCCTCCGGGAACTCCAGGACCGGACAGGGGGCTTCCTGGCCTTTATCCCCCTGGCCTTTCACCCGGCCAACACGGCCTTCAGCAACCTGCCGGGAACCACCGGGGTGGATGACTTGAAGATGCTGGCCGTCAGCCGCCTGCTGCTGGACAACTTCCGTCATATCAAAGCCTTCTGGATCATGATTGGCCCGAAGTTAGCTCAGGTGGCCCTGCATTTCGGGGTAAATGACCTGGACGGTACCGTCCGGGAAGAACATATCTTTCATGATGCCGGGGCTCTAACGCCCCAGTACCAGCCTGCCGAAAGCTTTTTACAAAGTATCCGGGCGGCCGGGCGGATCCCGGTGGAACGGGATACTTTATACCAGGAAATCCGCCGCTATGCCTGAAAGGAGGATAGCTATGGACTGGCCACGGCTGGGCCGGGTGGGTTATCTGAACTGCCTGCCCCTGTTTTACCCCCTGGAGACAGGGCGGGTAAAAGTACCGGCCAAAATAGTTGCCGACCACCCCGCGGTTTTAAATAAGGCCTTCCGGCAGGGGGAACTGGAGGTCACGGCTGTCTCTTCCCTGGCTTACGGGCAGTTTGCGGAAGACGCCCTGGTCCTGCCGGGATTATCTATCTCCTGCCGCGGCAAGGTTGGCAGCGTATTCCTTTTAAGCCGGGTTCCGGTGAAGGAACTCGGGGGCCGGCCCCTTTCCCTCACCCCCTATTCGGCCACCAGCGTGGTTTTGCTGCGTATCCTCCTGCAACGGTTTTATCATGTTGCGCCGGACTTCTTTACCCGCCCGGCCGGCAGCCCCCCCGACTGGGGCCAACCGGAAGCCCTGCTTACCATCGGAGATGAAGCCCTGCAGGTTGTCCGGGAAGGCCGTTATCCCTTTGTTCACGACCTGGGGGAGGGGTGGCGCCAATTAACTGGCAAGCCCATGGTCTTTGCCCTCTGGGTGGCTAGGAAGGACTTTGCGGTTGCTCACCCGGAAAAGCTGGCCGCAATCTGGCGGGCCTTACAGGAGGCCAGGGCCTGGGGAAAAGGCCATCCGGGCACCCTGGCAGCGGCAGGAGCCCACCACCTTGGAGTGGAGCCGGAATTTATCGAGGATTATTTCGCCCTTTTAAACTATGACCTGGATTGGCCGCACCTGGAGGGGCTTTTAACCTTTTACCGCCTGTCCCATGGGGAAGGGTTCCTCGCCCATCCGGTGGCCCTGGAGATCTGGGGGGGAGAAAATGAAAGAAACTATCGCCTGCAAAGTGCTTGACGGTGAGCGTTTGAGTACCCATGAAGCCGCGGGCCTATATCAGGAGGCCGGCTTGCTGGAACTGGGTTACCTGGCCAACCTGGTCCGCCAGAAGCTGCACCCCGGCGGGACGGTCACCTTTGTCGTGGACCGGAATATCAATTATACCAATATCTGCGTCAATGCCTGCCGCTTCTGCGCCTTTTATCGCCTGCCCGGGGATCCGGAAGGCTATCTCCTTAGCCGGGAGGAAATCGGCCGTAAAATCGAGGCGACCCTGGCTGCAGGAGGGACCCAGATCCTGATGCAGGGGGGCCTGCATCCGGAACTCAACCTTTCCTGGTTCGAGGAACTTTTTTCCTGGATTAAATCTCGCTATCCGGTCACTCTTCATTCCCTATCACCGGTAGAAATCGATGACCTGGCCCGGAAGGAAGGGCTGCCGGTGGCAGAGGTTTTGCGGCGGCTGAAGAAAGCGGGACTCGATTCCCTGCCGGGCGGTGGGGCGGAGATCTTGGTCGACAGGGTTCGCGGCCGGGTTAGCCCCAAAAAGACCAGTGCGGCCCGCTGGCTGGAGGTGATGCGCGCCACCCATGCCCTGGGGATGAAATCAACCGCCACCATGGTTTTCGGGTTGGGAGAAACTATGGCTGAGCGGATCGCCCACCTGGAGGCTATCCGGCAACTCCAGGATGAAACGGGAGGCTTCACAGCCTTCATTCCCTGGAGTTTCCAGCCAGGCAATACCGACCTGGGCGGTGTGGAAGTTAGCGCCACCGAATACCTGAAACTCCTAGCCCTTTCCCGGCTTTACCTGGATAACATCCCCAATATCCAGGTCTCCTGGGTAACCCAGGGAACTAGGGTTGCTCAGGCGGCCCTTTTCTTTGGCGCCAACGATTTCGGTTCCACCATGCTGGAGGAAAATGTAGTCCGGGCGGCCGGGGCTTCCTTCCGTGCCAATCGGGAGGAGATCCTTCGCTGCATCCGGGCGGCCGGTTTCCGGCCCGCCCAGCGCGATAATGAGTATCATATTTTGCGCTACTACGAGGCAGGGCAGGTTAACCGGTGAATCTCTTTCCCTTAAAAATAAAGGCCCCTCCTTTCAGGGTAGTTCCTGAAAAGGGCAGGGGTTTTGTTTGTTTTTACCTGCGCTTATTTCTTGCTTTAGAAAAAGGTTAAAAGCCAGCGTTAATCCATCTATAAATAAATACCAGGGCCTGAAAGCCCTGGTATTAATGGTGCCGAAGGCGGGGGTCGAACCCGCACGGTATTGCTACCACTGGATTTTGAGTCCAGCGCGTCTGCCAGTTCCACCACTTCGGCGTATCATGTTTTAATTTTAACACAGGCTTTATATTCTTGCAAGGGCCTAAAGGATAAAGGTCAGGGGGTGTCGAATAGGAAAAATACTGGAAAGGAGCGGGTAAGCTATGCCTGCCGGTGAGGAGTTACTGGCCCGCAGTAGAAACGGTGACCCTGAGGCCTTCACCCTGCTGGTGGAACGTTATCAGGGGATGCTTTATACCATTGCTTACCGTTTTCTGGGCAACCCCGAGGATGCCGGTGACGCCGCCCAGGAGGCTCTAGTACGTGCCTTCAAAAGCCTCAAGGATTTTCGCGGCCAGTGCTCCTTTAAAACCTGGTTACAGCACATCATTACCAATGTCTGCCGGGATGAGTTGCGCCGCCTTAAGCGACGGCCTACCCTTTCTTTAGATGCCCTCCTGGAGTTAGACGGCCAGTCCCGGGAGATCTCCGCCGGGGATGCTGTTTCACCGGAGGAAATTGCTGTAGCCAGGGAAGGGGAGGCTCGTTTACATAGCTTAATCCAGGCCCTGACGCCCGAACAACGGATGGTGGTGATCATGCGGGACATCCAGGGCTTCAGCTACGAAGAGATAGCCAGTTGCCTGGATTGTTCTATTGGGACGGTTAAGTCCCGCCTGAGCCGGGCCCGCATGATTCTCCGCCGGCAGCTAATCGTGGAGAGGGAACCTTTAAGGGATACCAGCGTCTATATAGATAAAGGGTAAAGGGGGTGAGGGATATTGAACTGCTGCCAGTGTAGGGAATTACTATCACCATATCTTGATGGTGTCTTGAGCGAGAACGTACGCCGGACCCTGGAGGGCCACCTGCGCTTCTGCCCGTCCTGCCGGGAAGAACTGAAGGCCATACGCCAGACAATAGAGATTATCCACACCTGGTCGGAAGAGGAACTGGAACTGCCGGCCGGTTTTGTCGAACGCCTGCGCTCACGCCTGGAGGAGGAACGACGGCCTTGGTACCGGCGTCCTGGCCGGGGTTGGGTTTCCCTCAGTGCTGCAGTAGTCCTCATAATGGTCATGGCCTTTACGGCCCGGGCTAACTCCCTCCGCCCCGGATTCTTCAATACTCCTGCCGCCAGCCGGGAGCAGGGGCATAGCCAGGCCCTTACCGGTCCGGAACAACCTGCCAGGCGAGACGTACAGGCGGCGCCGATGCTGACCCTGCCCCCGGCGGCGCCGGTAGCTCCACCCCGGCAGCCTGCCCCGGAGATTAAAGAAGGAGCAAGCCAGTTGCGAAAAGCTCCGGCCAGAACACCCAGGTTCTACCGGCCGGCTGTCCAGAAACAAGGACAAGACCAAGGCAAGGAGCAGAAGGAAAGGCAGGAGCCTGTCTTGGTGGGCGTCATCAATCTTAATTCCCGCAGTGGGGAAAGGGGGCCGGCAACAGAAGAGCAGGCCCCGGCAGGGGGAGGGCAGAACCAGCCACCGGCAGCTAAGGGGCAGCTGGCCGGGCAGCAACCAGGCACCACGGATCAGACTGCGGGCGAGTCACCGGGGAAAATTCCGGGTTCATCAGGGCAGGCGTCAGTCCTGCCCCAACCCGGTACGGGCCTAGATACCGGGGGTACCTTTACAGGCAGCAGCCAGGGCGGGGCCGTAACAAAACCTTCCGGTACAGCGTCCCCCGTCAAGGAGGGAACGCTATCGCCTGCAGCACCGGCAGGTACAACCGGCACCCAGGCGCAGCCAGCAACCACCACCAAGGTTAAACCATGACTAATAAACTACCTGGAGAAGCCAGTAGATGGTCCGGTCCTCCCAGCCCATGTCCCAGGGAACGTGATATCGATCGGCAGTATGACTGTCAACCAGGATATACCCGGAGGCATCCCGGCCGGCAACTACGGAGATATGGCTTACCTCACCGTTTTCTTCATAACCGATAATATCCCCCGGCTGCA